>JBBQNU010000015.1:0-29710 GCA_038330285.1 Hyphomicrobiales bacterium
AACATCCGTCATTCCGGCGCAAGCCGGAATCCGGCGGCAGTTTCCATCCTGAACGGGATTCCGGCTTGCGCCGGAATGACGGCCAAGAGGAGCCGATTCAATTAAAACTGATCAGGCTCTAAGCGGCCGTCAGCACATGGCCGACAAAGGGCAGTTCCCTGAACTGGTGCGCCATGTCCATGCCGTAGCCCACGACGAATTTATCCGGGCAGGAGAAGCCGCAGAAGTCCGCTTTGATGTTGGCGGCGAGATGCCCCGGCTTTTCCAGCAGCACCGCCGTCATCACGCTTGAGGCGCCGCGCGCCATCAGCAGGTCTTTCGCAAACGCCAGGGTGCGGCCCGATTCGAGGATGTCATCCACCAGCATCACATCCCGGTTCTGGATCGGCGATTCGATGTCACGCAAAACTTCTACCTGCCCGGAAGAGACCTTGGCGGCCCGGTAGCTTGCCAGAATCATGAAATCCACTTCCGGCGAAAGGCCCGCATGGTGCATGGCCCGGATCAGGTCCGCCGCAAAGATGAAGCTGCCTTTCAGCACCGGAACCACCAGCAGGTTCTTAGGCTTTCGCGCCGCGATTTCGCGGGCAAGCACGGTGATGCGTTGCGCAATGTCCGCTTCCGAAAACAAAACCGAAATGCGGTGGCCGTCAATTGTGATGTCGCTCATGGAGAAGGGTTTGAGCCGATTTCATCCCTGTGTGCAAAGCGAATTTGCAGGTTTTTCGCAGTTTCCGGCGGCGAGGCGACGCGGGTCACGAAATTCGTGGATTCACCCGCCCGCAACGGCCTTGCCCCCGTATCCAGCGTCCAGGTGTAAACCTCCGCCGGGCGCCCGTCATTCAGGGCAAAACGCAGCCACGGGATTTTCTGGGTGCTGTTGGAAATATTGCTGATCTCGCCCTTGATGCTCAACACCCGCACCCCGTCGACAAAGGCATGCTGCTGCTCAATGCGGCGGACCTCAAGCCCGTAGATATTGACGTTGTAGCCCACGGCGTCATAGGCCCGCACCGTGACCGGGGCCATGCTCACCACAAATTCCGGGAACGAAGCGGCAGCGGCCACCGGCATAAGCAGGCAGGCGCCAAGAATGGCCCAGCTCCGCAAACGGCCCAGCCGCTGTCGTTTTTTCACCGCAAAGGCTTCCTTCGCCCGGCGCGAGGCCTCAACCAGGCGCTTCACTTCACTGTCCGGCTCAAAGCCATGTTCGATGACGGTTGGCATCTTGCGCGGCGAAATATCGACGATTTCAATGGCCCGGCTTTCGATCCAGCTATGGCCGCAGGCCTGGCAGCTGATGGCCATGCCATCGCCCGAAAGCCGCTGCTCGGGAAAATTGTAGTGCGTGGCACAGGAAGGACAAGAAATTATCATCTGAAAATCATATCATCCATTGATTCGCCTGCGCCCTCCGCCTAAAGCCCAAGCACCCCTTAATTGTTAACAGCAAACAGGGTTAATGCGGCGTTAAGACCGGGCGTGGTGCGGCAGCTATTTCGGCTTGGAGTTCGGTTTAGTGGTTCGTCTTGACAGTGTGGGCCTGCGTTACGGCGATGGGCCTGAAATTTTGAAGGATGTCAGTTTTCACCTGCAGCCCGGTTCCCTGTGCTTTCTCACCGGGCCCTCGGGAGCGGGAAAAACCTCGCTGCTCCGCCTCATGTTCCTCGCCCTCAAGCCAACCCGCGGCATCATCAACCTTTTTGAAAAAGACGTGACCCAGGTGAGCCGCTGGGAATTGCCGCTGCTTCGCCGCCGCATCGGCGTGGTGTTCCAGGAGTTCCGCCTTCTCGACCATCTCACCACCTTTGACAACGTGGCGCTGCCCTTGCGCGTCATGGGCCAGAGCGAAAGCAGCTACCGGGCCGACGTCATGGACCTGCTGAACTGGGTGGGGCTTGAAGATCAGGCCCAGGCCTATCCGCCCGTTTTGTCAGGCGGCGAGAAGCAGCGCGCCGCAATCGCCCGGGCCGTTATCTCGAAACCGGAACTTCTGCTCGCCGACGAGCCCACCGGAAACGTCGATCCGGTTTTGGCCAAGCGCCTGCTTCATCTCTTCATGGAATTGAACCGCCTCGGCACCACGGTGTTCCTCGCAACCCATGATCTCAAGCTGGTGTCGCAGGGCAAAGGCTCCGTGCTTCACTTGGAAAAGGGAATATTGAAAGCCGCATGACGCGCCCAAAAAAATTCCGCACCGGACCCATCATTCCGCCTGAAGCCGCTCCGCTGAGAGCTTTGACGGTGACCATGACGGTGATGTGCTATCTCGCCTGCCTCGCCATCGGCGCGTTGATCCTCATTGACCGTGCCGTTGAAAGCTGGACCAGCGGCCTTTCGCGCGAAGTGACCGTGCAGGTCCGCCTCATGCAGAATTCTGACATCGACAAGGAACTGGCCAAGGCGAAAACCCTGCTTGAGACAACCGTGGGCGTCACCAATGTGGAAGTACTTGAACGCGACGCCGGGGCCAAGCTTCTGGAGCCCTGGCTCGGCACCGGCAATCTTGATGACCTGCCGATCCCGCGCCTCATCCGTGTGACCATCAACGAGGCAGCACCGCCGGATTTTGTGGCGCTGGATAAGCAACTGAAAAAATCCGTGAGCGGCGCAAGCCTTGATACCCATAGGCGGTGGGAGGCGGAACTCACCCGCATGGCCCGGGCCCTCTCAACCCTCTCCTATGCCATTCTGGCCCTCATCGCCATATCGGCCATTGCCATGGTGATCTTCGCCACGCGCACCGTGCTTGATGCCAACCGCCAGGTGGTGGACGTGCTGCATCTCGTCGGCGCCAAGGACAGCTATATCGCCCACCAGATCGACAGCCGCTTCCTGCGCACCGGCTTCACGGCCGGACTGCTGGGCGTGGGGCTTGGCGTTCTAACCTTTTTTCTTCTCGGCCTTTCCGGAACCATAGGCGCCGGCGGCGTGGCCGATGCCAGCCGCGGGCTTTTGTTTGCCCCGCCGGAAATTGCCGTGTGGAGCTATGGCATATTGTTCAGTGTACCGATCATTGCGACGGTGATTTGCCTCGTCACCTCGCGCATGGCGCTCATCCGCATGTTGAGAAGCGTGCTGTGATTGCCTTCCGCTCGCTGGTTTTCAATGTTGCCTTCTATGTGAATCTCACGCTCTTCCTGGTGCTGGGCGCCGGATTTTTCCTGACCCCGCGCAAATGGTCAGTGCGCGCCCTTCAGGCCTGGGCCAGCACCTCCCTGTGGCTGCTGCGGGTGATCTGCGGCACGCATATCGAGGTGCGCGGCAAAGAAAATATTCCAGCAGGCCCGGTTCTGGTGGCGGGCAAGCATCAATCCGTCTGGGAAACCTTCGCCATCCTTCCCTACCTCGATGATCCCTGCATGGTCCTGAAACAGGAGCTGTCGTGGATTCCCTTCTTCGGCTGGTTCATCTTCAAGTTCCGCATGATCCGGCTGGAACGCGGCGCAGGCTCTGCCGCCCTGCGCAAGCTTTTGGCACGGGGCGTTGAGGAACTGGCGGCTGGCCGCCAGATCGTCATCATGCCAGAAGGCACCAGACGGACCCCCGATGCGCCTCCCGCCTACAAGCCAGGTGCGGCGGCCCTCTACGGCACCCTGGGCTCCGCCTGCCTGCCCTTCGCCGTGAATTCCGGCCTGTTCTGGCCCCGCCGGAAATTCCTGCGCTATCCCGGCACCATCGTCCTGGAATTCCTGCCGCTCATCCCCGCAGGCCTTCCCCGCAAAGCCTTCCAGGAAAGACTGCAAACCGACATCGAAACCGCCACGGCAAAACTGGTGGCCGAGGGCCGTGAGTAGACAGCGATTCCCTCAATATGGTACAATATAAACAGCGGCGACGTGAAAGTGGTGTGGACCCACGATCACGTCGCTTCTTACCCCTTTTGGAAGGGGGCAGCTTGGAAGAAGCCCGAGGGCTTCACTCCGATCTTGTCCGGCCCATGTACTGCATGGGGCATCTCCTTTCTCTTCGGGTTTGGCTTCGTGCGTTACTTTTCGAGGGTGGGCGCACTAGGCAGAAGTTCATGACGGCCGTCATTGTGGCCGCCGTTTTGTTTTTTACTGCGTCGTCACGATAATCGTGCCATCGCCTTTATAAATTAGGCCAAATATAGAGGCCGCAGTTTGCAGCCACTTAACTCGGTCTTGAACTGACCAATCCGTTTCGGCGGCTGGCAAGGTTTTGAGCAATCCTTGGATGAAAGGGTGAAGGCCATTCGCGTCATACCCACCGCCACCATAGGAGGGAGGCGGGCGTTCGGATGCTGGGGCTTCGCTCAGGTTGTTTTCGGCCTCTGCCTCATTGATTGGCAACGCCCTTGCTGCGGACGTAGGCTTACTAAAACGGCCATTCGCAGCGATGAATCCGGCATATTGAACCGAAACTTGGAAAGCCTGCCTAGCGCGTTCCTTCTGCTTTTGAGGGACCCCGAGCGACTCCATTTGCCGTTCAATGGCAGATGCAGGAGGTAAAGCGTACCCGTTATAACGCTCAAACATCGCCTTATACAATGGTATGTTGAGGAACGCCTCAACCCGAGCGGCAGATTCCGTAGTAGAATCAATGATTTTCAAGCCCAAGGGGGTAAGCGCAACCTTGCCACCCTCAGTCTCAACAAGGCCGAACATCTTAGAAGCATACAGCCGACCGCGAAAAGTGCCGCCAGACGCTGACTGATCCATGGCCACTGCTAGTTGCTGCTGATCAATTTTTGCTTGCCCGCCTTCACCATGAAGAGTACGAGCAAGATTAACTGACCGCTCTAAATCAGCGTACGGGAACTCGATTTGAGACCTTTCGCGCTTGGCTCCAGGTCCCGGTCCAATTTCAACTTCGATCTTTTCTTCGCCCATATTTGGTCACCTCTCGCCTAAAAATAGTCTCTGAGGCAACCTCTTAACAGGTATTAACGGTAAGTGCAAGTCCGTAACGCGAAAAAACTTGTCAAGCAAGAATGGGAAAGTTGTCAAGCAAGAATTTTGGTGTTATGGGTACGGCAAATATAATATCGCCTCCCGGATGCAAGTACGAATCAAGAACATCGACTCCTGCCTGACTTTGCGATATTCTCGTCCTAGGAGTGACCGAGGTCGTCATGGATCAAAGCGTTGGTGTTCTCGATCCCATCTCGCAAGAGATCTGGGACATGAAGTATCGGTTCAAGGAGGCCGATGGCGCCATCCATGACCAAACCATCGAGGACACCTGGTGGCGCGTGGCCCGCGCCGTGGCCGAGGCCGAAGCGCCTTCCCTGCGCGAGACTTGGGCCTCTTCATTCTACGAAGCGCTTTCGGACTTCAGGTTTTTGCCGGCGGGCCGCATTGTGGCAGGCGCCGGCACCAAGCGCAGCGTCACCATGTTCAACTGCTTCGTCATGGGCGCCATCGATGATTCCATGCTCGGCATATTTGATGGCCTGAAGGAAGCGGCCCTCACCCTGCAGCAGGGCGGCGGCATCGGCCATGATTTCTCAACTCTCAGGCCCAAGGGTGCGCCCGTCAAGGGCGTGGGCGCCGATGCTTCGGGACCTTTAAGCTTCATGGATGTGTGGGACTCCATGTGCCGCACCATCATGTCCGCCGGCGCCAGGCGCGGCGCCATGATGGCGACCATGCGCTGCGACCATCCCGACATTGAAGCCTTCATCGCCGCCAAGCGCGATCCGCTGCGGCTCAGAAATTTCAATTTGTCCGTGCTGGTGACCGATGCCTTCATGGACGCGGTGAAGGCCGATAGCCCCTGGATCCTCAAGTTTGCGGGGCGGGACTACCGCGTCATTTCGGCCCGCAGCCTGTGGGACCAGATCATGCAGTCGACCTATGACTATGCCGAACCCGGCGTCATCTTCATTGACCGCATCAACGCGCAGAATAATCTCGGCTATTGCGAAACCATTCACTGCACCAACCCCTGCGGCGAACAGCCCCTGCCGAGCTATGGCGCCTGCCTCTTGGGCTCGATCAATCTCACGCGCTTTGTGAAATATCCGTTTGAGGCCAATGCCGCCATCGATGAAGCGGCCCTGAGCAAGACCGTGGGTGTGGCCATCCGCTTCCTGGATGATGTGGTCGACGTGTCGAAATATCCGCTTGAACAGCAAGCGCAGGAAGCCCGCGCCAAGCGCCGGCTTGGTTTGGGAATGACCGGCCTTGCCGATGCGCTCGCCATGTGCGGCCTGCGTTATGGTTCGGCTGCCGCCGCCGAAGCCGCAAACACCTGGGCGAAGATCGTTGAAACCGCCGCTTATAAAATGAGTTCGAAACTCGCCGCCGAGAAGGGCTCATTCCCGCTCTTCAACGCAGAAGCCTATTTGAAAGGCGGCCATGCTTCTACACTTCCGAAAACCATAAGGCAGGACATTGCCGCATCGGGCCTGCGCAATGGCCTGCTCACCTCGATTGCGCCCACCGGCACCATTTCGCTTTTCGCCGGAAATGTCTCCAGCGGCATCGAGCCCATTTTCAGCGTGAGCTATGAACGCAAGGTGCGGCTTGCCGACAACAGCCGCATGACGCTGCGCGTCGATGACTATGCCGCACGGCTCTGGTGGCATCTCAAGGGCGCCGATGCACCGCTGCCGCCCGCCTTCGTCACCGCCGATGATCTCACCCCGCACGAACACCTCGTCATGCAGGCGGCGGTCCAGAAACATATCGACAGCTCCATTTCGAAAACCATCAATGTGCCCGAGGACTGCGATTTCGAAACCTTCAAGGATGTCTACAGCGAAGCCTATGACCTGGGCCTCAAGGGCTGCACCACCTTCCGGCCCAATGACGTGACGGGCTCCGTGCTGTCGACCGCTTCGGTGACTGAGGACAAGGACGTGACCGTCATGGAGCGCGACCCGGCGCTGAATGGCATCACCTACAAACTGAAGTGGCCGGAAACCGACCACGCCATCTACATCACCATGAATGACATCGTGAAGGACGGTAAGCGCCGGCCCTTCGAGATATTCATAAATTCAAAAAACATGGAGCACTTCGCCTGGACCGTGGCGCTCACCCGGATGATTTCCGCGGTCTTCCGGCGTGGCGGCGATGTGTCCTTTGTGGTTGAAGAACTGAAAGCGGTGTTCGATCCGCGCGGCGGGCAATGGATGGAAGGCCATTATGTGCCAAGCCTGCTGGCGGCCATCGGCGGCATCATCGAAAAACACATGGTTGAAATCGGCTTTTTGGAGCCCCGGCAGAAACCTGAATTCGTGGCCACGCCAGGCAGCAAAAGGGCCTCCTGCCCGCGCTGCGGCGAGTTGGCGCTGGTCTTCCAGGAGGGCTGCGCCACCTGCCTCTCCTGCGGATTTTCGAAGTGCAGCTAACATTTTGATTTGGCGCGATTCCTCTTCGGCGAAAAAATATTTCGCCGGGAAGCGCGCTGGGGCTTGCAATTAAATCAAATTTGTTCTATGTTTGTTCCTATGCTGATACACGGCTCCCCCATCTCCATAAATTTCCCCCTGGGCTCCAATGACAACGAGCGTTTCTGGTACTGGCGTGGGCGTTCGGGCAAGAAATACATCCATTCCATCTATGCTGCGGGCGCCTGCCCGCCGCTCCCCGGGGCCATCTATGTGGCCGTCCGGCGCATCGGCAACTTGCGCACCGTTACTGCCATGGGCCGGTTTTCGCCCTTCTGGGATGGCGCCTCCTCTGAACTGGCCGGTGTCGATGCCGACGAGATTCATGTTCATCTGCTGGCCCGCGACAATGCGGCGGCCAACGCTGTTCTGGACGATCTTCAGGCGGCCTTTGTTGAAACCCGTGAGGCCGTCAGCCTAGCCGCCTAGGAGGTGCAACTCGGCGCCGATGGCTTCCAGCGTCTTGTCGTGAATGTTCATCTGCCGGAGATGCACCAGCGTGTTCATGACATAGTCCCGGCAGTGGCCCATCTTCCCCTCGCCCTGCATGACATGCTTCATCAGGTCCGCATGCGAGAGCTTGCCCGCATACTGGTTGTGCGTCCGGTCAACAATATAGACCACGGCCTCGACTTTCTCCTGCCCGCCGAGAAGTTCCACCGTCTGCGTCACTTCCAGATAGACCTGGCTCACCTGCTCGCGCGCGCGCAAGTAGGCCAGCGTTGCCTCCCACTTTGAAGGCTTGATCTGAAACGCTACGCCGACGCATGAGCCGCCGCGGTCAAGGCCCAACACAAGCCCGGGCAGCGCTTCGGTGCCCCGGTGATACAGCGAATAAACGCAAAGGCTGCGATGAAAACCGCGGATGCGCCCGTGGGCCTGCGATTCAAACTCAAATCCCGGCCGCCACATGAGCGACCCATAGCCAAATATCCAGCGCTGTTGCATGCTTCAAGCTAACCCGGGAGAATCAGAAATCCTATGGCTTCGACGGCAAAACGCCCATGGTACATGTTCTATCCGCTCGCCGGAATGATCCTTCTCAGCATTATCTGGTGCGGCTACTGGTTCATCGCCTTTTCGGGCGCCAAAGAACTTATCCAGGCAAAGCGCCAGGAATTTGCAGCCCAAGGCATGGAGCTCACCTGCGCCCATGAACGCTGGGGCGGCTTTCCCTTCCGCTTTGAATTCCAGTGTGAAATTGCCTCCCTGCAGTTAACCCACGACGATCAAACTTACAAAATCCAGTCAACAAAAATCCTGGCCATCGCCCAAGCCTATAATCCGCTTCATGTCATTTTGCTCATCGACGGCCCAACGTCAATTAACCAAACAACAGTCATCCATGAGCGCGCCCTGATCTCCGTGACGGTCAATCTTTCCCAAGACTGGGATGCGAGTTTGGATGCGCCGAACGTAAATGCCCAAGGCCTGTTTACGTCTGCCCACTTGAATGTGTTCGCCCGGAAAATAGACGGCAGGCTGGATCTCGCGGCCAATGCCAAAGACCTCACTGTGATCCAGCCGGACAATCCGCCCATCACCGTTTCAAGCACGGAACTCGTCGGCCAGACCAGCGCCTCGCTCCTCACGCAGCGGCGCCTGGCCGGGCAATCCCTCGAAATAAGCACCCTAAAAATTTCCCAAGGTCCGGTGTATTTTGCCGCAACAGGCACTGTCTCACTCGATGCCCAGCACCGGCTGGCAGGCAAGCTCTCCAGCCAGACCAACGACATCAACGGCGTGATGAAATTCATTGAGCCCATCTTCGCCCTGAATGAACAGGACAGTGCCACGATAAAAAACCTCGTCACCTTGGCTGGGAGCGATCCCGCAACGAACACCACAAAAGCGGATTTCAGCGCCAAGGACGGCGCGCTTTATTGGGGACTGATCAAGCTCGCTGACCTCACGCCGCTCTATTAACGGTGCTTGGGATCGCGGCCGAAGTCCGGCGCCGCGGTTTCCTGGCCCGCCGCGATGATGTTCCGCCGCACTTCGCGGGCCCGCGTGAAGAGATTGAAAAGAGTTTCGCCATCGCCCCAGCGGATGGCCCGCTGCAGCGCCGACAGATCCTCCGAAAACCGCCCCAGCATTTCCAACACCGCTTCCCTGTTGTTCAAGAATACGTCGCGCCACATGGTGGGATCAGACGCGGCAATGCGGGTGAAGTCGCGAAAGCCGCCGGCGGAATACTTGATCACTTCCGAATCGGTCACCTCTTCGAGGTCAGCCGCGGTGGCCACCGTGTTATAGGCAATCAGATGCGGCAAATGGCTGGTAATCGCCAGCACCAGGTCATGATGCTCCGGAGTCATCTGGTCAACGTAGGAGCCGCAGGAATGCCAGAATTTTTCCAGCCGCGTGACAGCGGCGGCGTCGCTGTTGGGCAGCGGCGTGAGAATGCACCAGCGCTTGAGAAACAGGTCGGCAAAACCCGAAGCCGGTCCCGATTGCTCCGTGCCGGCAATCGGATGGCCCGGAACGAAATGAACCCCCGCCGGCAAATGCGGCGCCACATCGCGCACCACCGCGGCCTTGACCGAGCCCACGTCCGTGACGATGCAGCCCGGCTTCAGCGCCGCACCTATGTCCTTCGCAATGGCCCCGCAGGCGCCAACCGGAACGCACAGGATCACCAGATCGGCGTCCTTGACCGCCGAAACTGCCGTGGCATGAATGCTGTCAACCAGGCCGAGCTGCACCGCGGCCTTCCGCGTCTCTTCGCTTTTTGCATAGCCCGCAATGTGCGCGGCGATTTTTTCGCGCCGCATGACATGGGCCAGCGACGACCCGATCAGGCCGATGCCGATGAGCGCCACGCGTTCAAACTGCGCGCTCATGTCAGGAAATCCGTAAGGGCCGAGACAACTGCGCGATTGGCCTCTCCATCGCCGATCGTCATGCGCAGGCAGGCAGGCAAGCCATAGGCCTCCATGCGCCGCAGAATGATCCCGTGCTCATTCAGATAGGCATCGGCCATCGGTGCAGTTTTTCCGTCGGAAGCAAAATGAATAAGCAGGAAATTTCCGACACTCGGCGTGACTTTCAAACCCAGCGCCTGCAATTGCTCCGTGAGCAGGCCCAGCCACTTCTCATTATGCGCGATGGCGGTCTCAATAAATTTCTGGTCGCCAATGGCCGCCACACCCGCCGCCATCGCCGCCGCACTCACATTGAAGGGCCCCCGAATTCGGTTCAGCACATCGGCCACATGGAAAGGGCAATAGGCCCAGCCCAGACGCAATCCCGCAAGCCCATAGATTTTCGAGAAGGTGCGCGTCATCACCACATTGTCGGATGTTGCCACAAGCTCAAGGCCTGACTCATAGTCATTGCGCCTGACATATTCCGCATAGGCCGCATCGAGCACCAGCAGGGTTGTCTTCGGCAGCCCCGCATGCAGGCGCTTCACCTCGTTGAAGGGCAGGTAGGTGCCGGTTGGGTTATTCGGATTGGCAAGAAACACCATCTTGGTCCGGGCATTCACGCATTTCAGCATCGCATCAACGCTGGTGGTGTGATCAACTTCCGGGGCAACAACCGCCTTGGCGCCATTGGCGGCGATGGCAATGGGATAAACCAGGAATCCATACTGCGAATAAACCGCCTCATCGCCAGGAGCCAGATAGGCATGGGCCAGGAGCTGCAGCAATTCGTCCGACCCCGCACCACAAACGATGGATCCAGCATTCAATCCGTAACGCGCCGCAATAGCCTCACGGAGTTCGGTGGCCGAGCCATCGGGATAAAGTGCCAGCAGATTGCCCTTGGAAGCATAGGCCGCCATGGCCTTTGGCGAAGCGCCAAACGGCGACTCGTTGGAGGAGAGCTTGTAAATCTTGGCCCCCTTGGCGGCACTCTTGCCCGGCACATAGGGCGAAATATCAAGAATGCCCGCCTTGGGAAGCGGGTGAATGGTGTCCGGCTTCAGGCTCATGATTTTGTCTCAAAGGGCGAAGGGTAGCGCCCGGCCACTTTCAGGCCGAGCAGGGCATTGGAACGGTTGAGGCCCACCAGCGGGCTCTCATGGTCTGACAGGAATCCCGGCAGGCACGATACCCGGCGCTGCCCCAGCTTGATCTGCCACAGCGGCGCCGGCGCAAAATCCCGTGGCAGTTTGCCGTCGCTGATGATCAGGGTTTCGTCATCACCCGTGGGCTCCGATGGCGCGTGCCCGAAAACCAGGAGCTTGGGAATTGTCTCTTCCCGCAAGAATGGCAAGCATGCAACGATCCGCGCCTGGCCGCCCTTGCCCTCGGCAAAGGCCTCGACCCAGGGCGATTCAGTTTCAACAATGCAGATGTCGCCAGGGCTCGTATTCACCTGCATCAGGGCCTGCGCCTCATCGCGGTATTCCTCCACCGTAAGGGTGCCGAAATAATCCCGGATGCGCAGTCTCAAGCCCATTGAGGCATTGAGTTTCTTGCTGATGTGAACTGTAATATCTGCCTGGTTTTGGGCCGAACGCGCCAGGATGTTTCGCCAAAGACGCACCAGAAGTTCCGGCGGCACAAGACTTTCGGGCCGTGACAGCAGCCGGCGCAGGATGGCCGCTTCGCGCGCCGGCCTGAAGGCCGAGCCGCCGAGGCCGCCAATTTTTGACTTGATGGCCCGCACATGTTCGGTGGCGGCAAAGCGCCGTTCCAGCAGGCTTGCGAGGCCGTCATCAATGGCATCCATTTCGCGGCGGATGTCTTCAAGCTCAATGTCTGATCCAGCTGGTTCAATCATGGTCTTCAATCTCTATAGTACTCCAGCAGCCCTACTGGCGCCGCTCCAACAGGATTGGACCTTCATACTGGGAGCCGTCACAAAAGCAAAGCTTCCCGTTATTGCCCGCCGTCGAAGCGGACGGGCGAGGGCAGCAGCGCCGGCTTGAAGCGCGGCATCAGGCGCCTGACCCTTTTGCCCGATGAAAAGGCATAAACCTGCTTCACCGCCTCGACGATAATGACGCCTGAGAAACGCGAGGTAACCCAGTCGCCAACCCGTTCAATGGCGCTGGCCCCTGAAAGGACAAAGCTCCTTTTTGTCGGCGGCATCTGCAGGGCGTGGGACCAGGAAACCGCTGAAAACTGAGCCTCCTTGAGCAGGCCCGTAAGCTGGGTGCGCGAGAACGGCTGGCCATAGCCAAAGGGCGAGGAATCGAAGGCGGCCCACAATCCCCTGCGGTTGGGAACCACCAGAACCAGTCGGCCTTGCGGGGCCATGACCCGCCATACCTCCTGGAGCATCTCAATGGGGCTGTCCGTCAGTTCCAGCCCGTGAACCACCAGGGCCAGATCCACCGTGCTTTCCAAAAGCGGCAGGTCAAACTCATCGACCAAAGCCGATTGCACCTGGCCTTCCCGCGGCCAGTGGATAACCCCCTGGCGGGCCATCATGAAAGCAAGGGTGCGTTTGGTTTCGGAAGGCAGATCGTCAAGATAGGGCGTGGCAAAACCCATGCCCATGACACAGGCATCGTTCAGCGAACCCAGCCGCGGCTTCAGCTTGGCGGCGAGCAGGCGGCGTGTAGCATTTCCCAAAGGACTCGCGTAGAATTCCCGCAGTTCAACAACATCCATGACGGCACGTTTTAACGTTTAACGCTGAACGGGTCATCAACGAAGAAAAACAGGGTTAGCAAATCATATGTCCCACCTCGATATGCGCCAATTCATGTGCCGCTCCGACAACTATGGCGTCATCATTCATGATTCCGAAACCGGGGCCACCGCCTCGATTGACGCGCCCGATGCCGACGCGGTGGAGGCGGAACTCAGGAAATTTGGCAGGCAGCTCACCCATATTTTCACCACCCACCACCATGAGGACCATGTCGCCGGAAACCTGAGACTCAAGGAACTGTTCGGCTGCAAGATCATCGGGCCGAAGAACGAAGCGGCCAAGATTCCAGGCATTGATATCGCGGTCGCAGGCGGTGACACATTCAGCTGGGCGGGCCGCGATGTGAAGGTGTTTGATTGCCCCGGCCACACCAGGGGCCACATCGCATTCCACATTCCATCGGAATATTCGCTCTTCGCCGGTGACACGGTTTTTGCCATGGGCTGCGGCCGCGTCAACGAAGGCACCATGGAGGAGATGTGGCATTCCGTGAACCAGTTCCGCACCCTGCCGCCCGTCACCTATGTCTATTGCGGCCATGAATATACGGAAGCCAATTGCCGCTTTGCGCTGTCCGTCGAACCGGCAAATCGCGCCCTGCTGCAACGCTCCAGCGTTGTTGCGGCCCAGCGTGCCAAAGGTGAAATGACCTGCCCTTCAACCATCGGCGACGAGTTGAACACCAATCCCTTCATGCGCTGCGGCAGCCCCGAGATCCGCCGCCATCTCAAGATGGAAACCGCAACGGACGCCGAGGTTTTCGCCGAGCTTCGCCACCAGAAAAACAGTTTCAAGTAAAGCTCAGGTCTTGCCGAGAATCATGTCCTTGGCGGCAACGGCGGCACCTGCGGAAATGAGCAGGCACGCCAGGGCAATGGACCAATGAAATTCAGCGTAACCGAAAGACAGCAAGACCAGTGTTGAAAGCAGGGGGGCGGCGTAGGACGACGCCCCGAGGACCATGATGTCCCCATGCTTCAAGCCATAGTCCCAGGTATAAAACGCGGCCCCCAGGGGCAGGAGGCCAAGGGCTGCCACAGCCAGCCATTCAATGGCATTCTGCGGCCATACGGTTTGCTCGAACAAAACATGGGAGCCCAGTGAGAGCAGCGCCGCGGCAAGGCAAAATCCTGAAACCACATCGGTTGGCACATGGCCAAAGCGCCGGGCCAGAACCGAGTAACCCGCCCAGATAACGGCACAGGGAACGGCGAGGACATGGCCCAGTTTGAGGCCTTCGCTCAAGCCAAAACCTTGCCCTTTGGTGATCACCATGACCGCGCCGGTCAGCCCCAGCACAACACCCGCAATATGATGCGCCTTCAATTTTTCGCCGGGCAGAAATGCTGAAAAAACCACCAGGAACAGCGGCCAGAGATAGGCGATAAGGCTGACTTCAACCGGTGGCGCATTTCGGATCGCGGTGAAATAAATGAAGTGGTAGCCAAAGAGGCTGGCGATGCCCAAGGCCCAGAGCCGAGGGTCCTGACGCCGGAGCGTGGCGAGTGCGGCAGGACGGAACACCCAAGTCGCAGCGCCCATGAACCCGCCAATGAGAAAACACATGGCCGCAAGTTGAAACGGCGGAACGCTGCCGGAAGCTGACGTGAACAGCGCCAGGAATGCCCACATCAAAACTGCCGTGAAGCCAATCAGCGTTGCCGTTCTGCGTGACAAGGAAAATTCCTCTGGTTGTGAAGCGCAACTGAATATGGCCAAGCTGTCCGGCGATCAAGCCGGTTTTTCGGCCGTGTTGAGGTCAGCCGCGGCGGCTCTTGAATTGTAGAGTTTGCGCCCGAAAACACTGATCAGCACGGCTCCCACAATGATGCCGCCGCCGAGGAAGGCGGCTTCTCCAGGTCTCTCGCCCACAAAAATCCACGGCCACATGGGATTTATCACCGCATCCAGCATGGCGATGAGCGTGAGCGTCACGGCGGGAACCGAGTGCGCCCCCTTGATATAAAAAACCAGCGGGATGGCGAGTTGAAGCGTGGCCATGGCCGCCAGCAGGAGAACTTCGCGCAGGCCAACGTCGAAACCGCCGCCCGCATGCCCCGCCGTAAATCCCAGAATTCCCGCGATGAAAAACGACATGATGCCGCCAAGGCAAATGGCGGGGACCATGTCCACATTGCGGTACCGGCGCAGCGCCAGGGTTTGTCCGGCAAAAGCCATGGGTACACAGATGGAAAGAAGCAGCCCCAATGTCGAGTGGCCGTCCGCAAGTCCGTCCCAGGCGATTACGCCGACACCAAGAAGCGCCAGCATCGCCGCGATCCACGCCTCAAAACCGGGTTTTTCGCCCGTAACCCAGGGACTGAGGAGGGCGGCAAACAACGGGGACGTGGCTCCAATGACGGAAACCGTGGCCGTGCTGACCATTGTCAGGGAAGACACGTAGAGAGTTGATCCCAAGGCAAAGAAAAGCGCCGACGCAAACAGTGCCATCGGCGGTATGTCCAAAAATTTCCGGTAAGCCCCGCGGCCATAGACGGCGACGAGATAAACCATGAGGGCAACGGCCATCCAGTAGCCGCGCCAGCAATTAAGCTGCCAGCCATCGAGCCCCGGCATGATGCGGACAAAAACCCCGGAAAGGCTCCATCCAATGGTAGCAAGAAACACAAAGAATACGCCCGTGCCGTAACTTTGTTCAGATGTCCCCAATATTGCCTCGCCGCCGTTCAACTCTAATCAACGTCAAACCATACAAACGGAGTATTGAAATCGCGGCTCAGAGAATCAGCTGCGCAACTTCAGATTGTCCGCATCATAAGGGCTTTCCGCGATAACGCTAGCCTTGAACATTTTATCGAGGATTTTGATTTCCAGTTCAGTATCCAGAGTTGCAAACTCAGGACGCACCATGCCCAATGCAAGCGACTTGTTCACCCGCCAGCCAAAGCCGCCATTGGTCGCGCGGCCCGCAAGCGTGCCCTTGGAGTAAATGGGCTCGGAGCCCCGCGTATCCGAATCTGAATCGGTGACGCCATGAACTTCCATGGTGACAAAATTCCAGTTCAGCCCCTTCTCGCGCCCCGCAACCAGCGCATCACGGCCCAGGAACTGCCCCTTGTTGGGATGCGCGAAACGGTCAAGGCCCGACTCGTAAGCCGAATACTCAATGGAAAGCTCACGCGGCACCAGCCGGTAGCTCTTTTCAATCGAGAGCGACGACATGGCCTTGATGCCATAGGGACGAATGCCAAATTCCTTGCCCGCTTCCATTAGCAGATCAAACAATGCAACCTGTTGCTCGATAGGGTGGTGGAATTCAAAACCCAGTTCGCCCACAAAATTGACGCGCAGCGCATGGCAACTCGTGAGGCCCACCGAAATGGCCTGGCCGGAAAGCCACGGGAAAGCTTCATTGGAGAGATCCGTTGCCGTCAGCTTCTGCAAGACTTTCCGAGAGTTGGGACCAGCCAACACCAGCACGCCAAGCCGCGTTGTGATCGGGTTCAGCTTCACCGACCCGTCCCTGGGCAGCAGCTTGTAAAGCGTGTCATGGTCATGGCGCTCATAGGCGCCAGCCGACACCAGATAGAAGCGCCCCGGCGCCCATTCATAAACCGTGAACTCGGCCCGAACCCCGCCATGCTTTGTCAGGAGATGGCACAGCGCAATGCGCCCCATCTTTTTTGGAATGCGATTGGCAAGAATGGAATCCAGCCAGTCCCGCGCCCCCGGACCCGACACTTCCATCTTGGCAAAAGCCGACATGTCCTGCAGCGCCACATTCTCCATCACATTGCGGCACTCTTCACCCACGAAGCGGAACGCATTGGAACGGCGGAACGACCACTTCTCGACGATGCGGCCATCTTCCGTCGGTGCCGCATGATTGTGGTTGAGCAAGACATTGGGCCGGTCCAGATCTTTTTCCGAAAGTGAATAGCCCTTCGGCGCAAACCAGCCCGGCCGCTCCCAGCCGTAAACCGATCCAAACACCGCGCCCAAATCCTTCATCCGGTCATAGCAGGGCGTGCGTTTCAAAGGCCGCGCCGCGGCGCGTTCCTCTTCCGGATAATGCATGGTGAAAACGTTGGCGTAAGCCTCTTCGTTCTTCTCCTTGAGATAGCCCTTCGTAGCATAGGGGCCGAAGCGGCGGGGATCGACGCCCATCATGTCAATCGTAGGCTCGCCATCGACGATCCATTCCGCCAATTGCCAGCCCGCACCGCCGGCCGCCGTCACGCCAAAGGAGTGGCCTTCGTTGAGCCAGAAATTTTTCCGGTCCCAGGCCGGGCCAATGATCGGCGAACCATCAGGGGTGTAAGCAATGGCGCCATTGTAAATTTTCTTGATGCCCAATTCACCGAAGGCCGGAACCCGCGCGATGGTTGCTTCAATATAGGGTTCCAATCGCTCAAGCTCGCCCTGGAACAATTCATATTCGCTCTGGTCTGAAGGCCCGTCCACGTAGCAGCAGGGCGCACCCTTCTCATAAATGCCGAGAACAAAGCCGCCATTCTCTTCGCGCAGATACCAGGATGAATCCGCTTCACGCAGCACGCCCATTTCCGGCAGGCCCTTGGCCTGGCGCTCCTTGATCAGCGGCGAGGGTTCGGTGACGATATACTGGTGCTCAACCGGAATGACCGGAATATCAAGTCCCACCATGGCGCCCGTCTTGCGCGCGAAATTGCCGGAACATGAAACCACGTGCTCGCAGGTGATGTCGCCCTTGTCGGTCTTCACCAGCCATTCGCCGGAATGAAGTTGCTCGATGGCGGTCACCGTGGTGTTACGGTAAATCTCAGCACCCCGGCTGCGCGCCCCCTTGGCCAAGGCCTGGGTCAGGTCAGCAGGCTGGATATAGCCGTCATCGGGATGCTGGATGGCGCCAAGGACGCCATCAATCTCGCAGAGCGGCCAAAGCTCCTTCAACTGCTGGGGGTTAAGCTTGTTGACCTTCACGCCGATGGTTTCAGCGATGCCGGCGTAGTACATGAACTCGTCCCAGCGGTCCTTGGTGCGCGCCACACGGATGTTGGAAACCTTCCTGAAGCCCACATGCTGGCCCGTTTCCGCTTCCAGTTCGCCGTAAAGCTTCACCGAATACTTGTGAATCTGCCCCACCGAATAGGACAGGTTGAAGAGGGGGAGCAGGCCCGCCGCATGCCAGGTGGAACCGGAGGTCAGTTCCTTACGCTCGACCAGGACAACATCACTCCAGCCCTTTTTGGCAAGGTGGTAAAGCGTCGAAACGCCAACCACGCCGCCACCGATAACAACCACCCGCGCCTGCGTTTTCATGGAAATTCCTTTGGACCTGGAAACTCGATTTTGGCCACATTAGTGAGAGAAATTCAACAGACGTGAAGTGGAGCGACGGGGGCAGGGCGGAATCCGACACGCGCGCTAGCTCTTCGCAAGTCCCATGTGGCTGATAACGAAGGAACTCAGCGCGCTCACGTCATCCCGGTCAAACACCGGCACCGGAGCGCCGGCAATGGCCGATGTGGCCGCAATGGCAACAATGGTGGGATCGTCACCAGCGAGATGGGGGTGGTCCAGCGCCAGATTGCGGACTTCAATCTTGTCATGGCCGTCGCGCTTGTAGCCCTCGACAATGACAAGATCGCAGGGTTCGAGCTTTTGCAGGATGTCATCAAGGCTGGGCTCCGCTTCCTTCCGCAATTCATGAATGATCGCCCAGCGCCCGCTTGAAACTACCGCTACTTCCGTAGCACCCGCCTTGCGGTGGCGGAAACTGTCACGCCCCTCATGATCGATGTCAAAAGAATGATGCGCGTGCTTCACTGTCGAAATGCGAAACCCGCGGCCCGTGAGATTAATCACCAGCTTTTCAACGAGCGTGGTTTTGCCGGCATTTTTGAACCCGGCCACGCCGATGATTTTTTGTTTCATGCCGCACCCAAAATCTGTTCGGCAATCCGCAGGTCTTGCGGCGCATTCACATTGAAAAATGGATCATGGGGATTAACCGGCCATTCCACCTTTTGCGCCGATGCCCTGTGGGCCCAGTCCTTGACCCGGAACACATTATCGCCCGCTATGGCGTTCTCAAGATCGTCCAGCAGTTCCGTTTTCCACGCGCCGATGATGTAGTGCTCTTGCCCCCCGGAGGCTGCCATGGCAGCGCCGCTAACCGCAATATTCTCCAACAGCCTTGCAACGAGATTAAATGGCAGGAATGGCGCGTCGGAAGGAACGGTTATCAACGCATCGGCATCAACGCTCTTCGCAAACTTTAACGCCGCATGCAGACCCGCCAGCGGAGTGGTCAAGGACGTCAAAGCATCGGGAATGACGTCCAAACCAAACTCTGAAAATCGTGAGGCATCGCCATTGGCATTGATGACAAGCTGGTCCACCTGGGGTTCAAACTGCTCGATCACATGCAAAATGACAGGCTTGGAAGCCAGTTCAAGAAAGGCCTTCTCGCGGCCTCCCATGCGGCTGGACCTCCCGCCCGCAATGATCGCGCCAACGGTTTTCATGATCCCATGTGGGCGTAATGCCGCTGCGGCGGCAGCCATACGATGATGTCATCGCCGCCGGTGATGATGCCTTCCCGTTCAACCCAGGCGGTGACGCCGCGCTTGTGCATGCCCGCTGCCACAAACCCTTTTTTCGGTTCGGGATGATGCTGCGCCACGACATCTGCCACCTGGCGGCAGGGGAAGTTTTCCATGTCCACAACGATGGTGGCGCCCGATGGAAACTGCAGCCGGGTGGAAGGCGGCAGCAGCGTCAGGTCGGGAATCCCCGAGGTCACGACATTTGCCCCCAGCCACTCCGCCTTCATGTCGGGTATGCCCATGCGGTCGGCAATTTCGGCAAGTTCTTCCTCGGACATGATCGTGAGCTGCCTGACATTGCGGATATCCGTATCCCTTGCATACTGCTTGATGGTGCGCACATCCGACTTTCGCGTGAGGCCAGCATGCATATCACCCTTGATGCCGGAGAACAGCAATTCAAGCCTGCCCACTTCCGCCTTTTCCAGCCCCGCCGCGCGGTTCCCGCTCAGAAGCAATTTCCGGGTCCGGCCAGTGAATGGCGCTTTTGACAAAAGTTGCGGCAAGGGTGGCTCCCATTCCTGTGGTTTTGGCCTATACAATAGCCATGTCTTACGCTGAATTTGAAGAGTTCATGGACCTTACGGGGCTTCTTTGCCCCCTGCCAGTGTTGAAAGCCCGCAAACGCCTGGACTCCATGCCGTCCGGCCATGTGCTGAAGGTCCTTGCCAGTGACCCCATGTCCGCCATAGACATGCCGCACTTTTGCAACGAGCAGGGCCATGCCCTTCTCACAAATTCGAAAATTGGCGACGTGTTCACCTTCAGGATCAAGCGTAAATGACCTATGATTTCGGCAGTTTCAACAATTGGGGCGCTCTCAAGAAGGTGGCGCTCCGCACTCCCGATGTGGCCTTTCACAGCGACAGCAGGATTGATGCCGAATGGCAAAAACTTAACTACCATTCAAGGCCCGACCTGGCCGCGGCAAAACAGGAATTCATTGCGGTTGAAGCAATCCTCGGCAAAACAGGGGCGGAGCTCATCCGCCTGCCCGCTGGCGATGGCCTGACCCTTGATTCCCTCTATACCCATGATGCTCTAGTCGTAACACCACGGGGGCTTGTGCGCCCGCATATGGGAAAGCCCGCCCGCAGGCTCGAACCCAAGGTCAATGGCGCCTATCTGGAATCCTTAGGCATTCCCGTCATTGGCGAAATCGCAGCACCTGGCCAGCTCGAAGGCGGCGATCTCGTCTGGATCGACCGCCACACTTTGCTGGCCGGCGTTGGCTACCGCACCAACCAGGAAGGCATCCGCCAGCTCTCAAAGCTCGCCGGCTCCGATGTTGAAATCCTTGCCTTCGACATGCCGCACTACAAGGGCAGGTCCGATGTTTTCCATCTCATGTCATGCCTCAGCCCGCTCGATGCGGATCTGGCCGTTGTCTACCTGCCGCTCATGGCGGCAAGGCTAGTGGAATTTCTGGAATCACGCGGCATTGGCTTCGTTCAGGTGCCTGACAATGAATTTGAAACCATGGGCTGCAATGTCCTGGCCCTTGGCCCCCGCCACGCCATGATGGTGGAAGGAAATCCTGAAACCGAAAGGCGTATGCGTGCTGCGGGCGTGAATGTCGAAGTGATCAAGGGCTATGACATTTGCCGCAAAGGCGAAGGCGGCCCCACCTGCATGACAAGGCCCCTCGTCAGGGCTTGAGCTTGCCGCGCACTTTTTCCGAAAATCCGACTGTGACCGATCCATCCGCATATTCAATCAAGGGGCGGCGGATGAGTGAGGGATTGCGCAGGACAAGAGCAACCGCTTTCTTTTCAGTCAGATTTTCCGTGTCCGACGCTGAAAGGCCGCGCCAGGTATAGCCCGCGCGGTTGATCATCTTCTCCCAGCCACCCAGCGCGCTGGACCATTTGGCAACCTGCGCGGAATCCAAAGGCGATTCCTTCACATCCGAGAAACTGTGCTTGAGATCATTCTCATCAAGCCACGCTACGGCCTTCTGGCAGGTCGAACATTTGTTTAATCCAAAAACCCTCAATTTCATCGCTCACCTGTTGAGAGAAAGTGTCTTGTCGGTAAAAGCTTCCGCGCCGCCTGTAAGCTGGTCGGTGAAGGCCTTGAACAGGCCCTCGATCATGGCTTTCTCGATATCCTTCACAATGAACACCATGCGCGTGGTGTCATCCCCGTCGGGCCAGTTGGGCAGGCGCACGGGCGGGTGAAAGACATGCTGCACCCCATGCAGCACAATGGGCCTCTCCGGCTCATCGGTCATTTTCACGATGGCCTTCATGCGCAGCATATTGGCCCCGTGATAGGATTTCAAAAGTTCCATGAACAGCTCAAGCCCGGCCGGGCTGATGGCTTGCTTCTCGGTAAAGCTGAACGAGCGGATATGCGCGTCATGGCGTGACACGTCATGGTGATGATGGCGCTGGCGTTTCTCCGCCGTTTCATAGGCTTCCGCCGCCAGCCATTTCCGCACGTCGACAGTTTTCTTTTCCGGATCAAACAGGCCCATGTTGAAAAGCCGTGGCGCCGTCGCCTCATTGCGGTGCGTGGTGAGCAGCCGCGCCGCCGGGTTGAGCTTGCGCAGCCGCGCGATGATGGCAAACAGCATGTCCTCCCCCTCGCGGCCCGAGAGAAGATCAACTTTTGTGAGCACAATGCGGTCGGCAACCGAAACCTGCTTGACCGCTTCCGCATGCGCGTCAAGCGTGGCCCATCCGTTGAAGGCATCAACGACCGTCACAACACCCTCAAGGCGGCAGCGTTCAAGCAACGTCGGTTCGCTCATCACCGAATGCAGCACAGGTGCGGGATCGGCAAGGCCCGTTGTTTCAATGACGATCCGGTCAAAGGCTTTGACCTCGCCCCGGTCCCGCTTGCCCAGAAGGTCATTCATCGTGTCGATGAGATCGCCGCGGATGGTGCAGCACAGGCAGCCCGATGCCAGCTCGATGATGTTCTCGTCGGATTTTTCAACCAGCAGATGATCCAGCGATACGTCGCCGAACTCATTGATGATGACAGCGGCGTTGGACAGCATCTCGTCCTTCAGCAGCGCATTGAGCAGCGAGGTTTTGCCCGAGCCGAGAAAGCCGGTGAGAATGGCAACTGGAATGGGACGCGCGTTCATGCCCTGTTTTCCCGCTTTCCCAAGAGGCTTGATACAACAAGAGCGGCAAGAACAATGCCGCCTCCGGCATATTGGTTGGGCGTCAGTATCTCGCCAAACAGCAAACCGGCAAAAGCCGTGGTGACAATCGGCTCCAGATTGTAAAATGGCGCAACGGTTGAAGCGGGTGCAAAGCGCAGGGAAGACATTTGCAGCATATAGGCCATCACATAAATGCCAGCCACGCCCAAAAGGAAGTAAAACCCGGTTATGGTGCCCGCCCCGCCAGGCATCATCTGCAAGGTTCCATTCCCCACATAAAGTGCAACCAGCAGGGTTGCCGGCCAGATGACGATATGCACCAAGCTGCCGAACACGGCGGGCGTGAGATAGCGTGAAATCGAACGCCCCGTGAAAAACTGCACGACACCGCCAAGCGAGGCAAGAGTGGCAAGCCCGATGCCGCGAATATCAAGGTCACCGAAGCTCGGGCCAATGGCCACCACCAATCCGCCGAAAGCAAAAATGGCAATGATGATCCGCAAGAATCCGGGGAACTTTCCTTCCACCACGGGCGAGGCCAGCATGATGAGAACCGGGAAGGTGAAAAAGATGATGACCGCAAGGCCGATGGGAATGAACTGGACGGAGGCCAGATAGGATACCGAAATCACAAGGGTGGCTATGGCCTGTCCGGCGAAGGCTGCCATTGCGGCGCGTGGAATCCTGAAACTTTCACCCTGCACCACGGCAATGAGCGCAAATGCGACCGCAAGAACCGAGGTCCGGAAGAACGTTGCTTCAACGGGAGGAATGCCGTTTTCGAAAGCCCCCCGGACAAAATTGGGAACAAGGCCGTAAATGCTGGCAGCCGCCAAGGCGCAACCAACTCCAAGCCTGACCCGACTGATCATTTTTTCAAAGCTCAGTTAGCCGTTTTCTTGATGATTTTCTTCTTTGCCGGTTTTTGCCCATCGGACCCCTGGGCCACCGGAGCTTCCGCCTTGGGTTTCGGCTCTGGATCCTTTGAAACGGCCGCAATCCGGGCAAAGGCCTCGGGCGTCATCACATCGCACGGCGCATTTTGCGAGCGGTAGTCGCTGCACAAGGCCTGGCTGGTGGGCTGGTCAATGTTCCAGAGCATGGCGGCAAAGCCCTGCTTGTTGGGCAAGCGGACGACACCGGCCTTGCCCGGCGCATCCATGCCCACCGGGCTGATCAGCCGTCCGCGAAGCGCCATGTCGGCCTTCTGCAACGTGTCATAATTGCCGAAGGAGATGCCCCAGCCGGCAAGCTCCTTGGCGCGGACCGCGCTCACCGGCGTCTTCTTCTTGCACACCGCACTTGTCAAATCGGCCGGCACAATGGAGCCAAGCGGAGTGTCGGAAATCTGCGCCAGACGCGGACGGCTTGGCAAAGTACCTTTCGAAAATCCATCATTCAACAGCGTCCGCGCAATTTCCGCACGGCTTCCCGAATTGGGAGCGCCGAGAACCACCGCGATCAGCTTGCGCCCGCCGCGCGTCGCCGAGGCTACGAGATTAAATCCTGAATTGCAGACAAAGCCGGTCTTCATGCCGTCAGCTTCCGTCATCGTCCGGATCAGGCTGTTGCGGTTCATCAATTTTTTCTTGCCAATCGCCACGTGCTGCTGGGAGAAGCGGTGGCTGTGCTCGGGAAATTCCGAGAGTATGACGGCGGCAAGAACACCAATGTCGCGTGCCGAAGTGAGCTGGCGGGGATCAAACAGGCCATTGGGATTCACAAAATGCGTGGCATTCAATCCGAGCTTTTTCGCCGTCTCATTCATCTCCTGGACAAAATTGTGGACCGTGCCGCCAGCACCTTCCGCCAGCACATAGGCCATGTCATTGGCCGAATAAACCAGCAGCGTCTGAAGTGCCAGATCTACCGAGATGGTGCTGCCTGGCCGCATGCCGATCTTGCTCGGCTCCTGCGAGGAAGCCAGCGGCGAGACCAGGATTTGCTGGTCAAGGCGCAAGGTCCCGGCTTTCAGTTTTTTGAAAACAATATAGGCGGTCATCAGCTTGGTGAGCGACGCGGGATACCAGGGTTCGCCAGCACGCTCGTGGGAAATGACCTCGCCCGTCGCGGCATCGAACAGGACCGAAGGCCCCGCATGGGCTGCAGGTGAAACAAGGAGACTGAACAGTCCCAGCACAAGAAACGGTTTTCGAAAATGCCCCGCCAAACTATGTTCCTTGCCTGGTTGCCACGATTGCCGCCCCGGATTTTGCTTCAAGCTGCCCGCCCACCATCAACACCAGGAATGCGATAAAAGTGCGGCCACAGGTTCTGGTGCCCTTGGAGGGACTTGAACCCCCACCTCTTTCGAGAGCGGATTTTGAGTCCGCCGCGTCTACCATTCCACCACAAGGGCGCACCAGGGCTTTCCTCTAAAGCGTCGAGGCTTGCGCCGTCAACCCGAAAGGCGCTTAAACCAAAAATCATGATCCGAATCTCGAATTCCATAAGCATCGATGAACGGGATATCTGCGAATCCTTCATCCGCGCTTCCGGGCCCGGTGGACAGAATGTGAACAAAGTTTCCACCGCGGTGGAACTGCGCTATGACGTGGCCAACGCCATCCTGCCCCATGAAGTGAAGCGGCGTCTGGAAACCATCGCGGGCCGGCAACTGTCCCAGGATGGGATACTGATCGTGACCGCACAGGAACATCGTTCCCAGGAACGCAACCGCGCCACCGCCCTTGAGAAATTGGTGGCACTCCTGCGCAAGGCCTCGGTCCGTCCAAAAAGACGCATTGCAACGCGGCCCACCAAGGCTTCAAAGACACGCCGTCTCGATTCAAAATCAAAACGCTCCACGACAAAAAACCTGCGGCGTTCCAAGCCGCCCTTTGATTAGGCTTAAGGATGCTCCGCAAACTTTATGATTGGACCATTTCGCTCGCCGCCCGGAAAACCGCGGAAGCCTGGCTTGCGGTCATCGCCTTTATTGAAAGTTCAATTTTTCTAGTGCCCGCCGATGTGCTCTTCCTGCCGATGGCCCTGGCGCGCCCCGAGCGCGCCTATCGCTTGGCTCTTATTGCAACTCTTGCCTCCACGCTTGGCGGCATTGCCGGATATTTCCTGGGCTACTTCGCCTATCAAACCATAGCGCAGCCCATTTTAGAATTTTACGGCAAGCTTGTGGCGTTCGAGTCGCTGCGGGCCTGTACCGATGAAAACACCATTGCCCTGCTTCTTGTCACCTCAGGCCTCGCCCATCTTCCGCCCATCAAGATCGTGACAATTCTGGCTGGCGTTGTTCATGCAAGTTTCCCTGTTTTCGTCCTCTCCTGCATTCTGGCCCGTGGCGCACGGTTCTTCGCCTTGGCCTGGGCCTTGAAAAAATATGGCGAACCCATCCGGATATTTATCGAGAGGCGCTTGGGCCTTCTTGCCGCAGCCGCCGCAGCAGTGCTTATTGGCCTTTATTTCATCCTAAAATATTTCAGCGCATCAGGAATGGGGACGACATGTTAGAAAAACTGGATCCGCGAAATGCTTCGCTCACCATATTTGTAATAGCAACGACGACCATCGCGGGCGCGTGGATTTTCCAGTTCGCAGGTTATGACCCATGCCATCTCTGCCTGTTGCAGCGCTGGCCGTATTATTTTGCAATTCCGTTTTCCCTGTTGCTGTCAGTTAGCGCCGGAAAAAATCCCAAGGGCGCAAGGCGCGGGCTTTACCTTCTCGCGCTCGTCATGTTTGGCAGCGCCATTTTCGGCGCCTACCACGCGGGCGTTGAATGGAAGTGGTGGGAGGGTCCGGAGACCTGCAGTGGCGATATATCAGGCGGCTTGCCGGATCTCAGCAAAGTAGTCGTTGCCTGCAATGAAGCCGCGATCCGTATTTTCGGGCTTTCACTTGCCGGATGGAATGCAGTAATTTCAGCAGTGCTGGCGGCAATTGCCCTGGCCGGTGCACGCCATCAAGGATCGAGTTCCGTATCCCAGTAGAGATAGTCCTGCCAGCTCTGGTGCAAGTAGTTTGGCGGGAAATGCCGGCCATTGGTATGAAGCTGGCTCACCGTAGGGCAATGCGGCTTGTGGGCCGGAAACATTTTGACTTCGTGGGGCAGATAACCGCCCTTGGCGAGATTGCAAGGAGAACAGGCCGCCACGACATTGTCCCATGTCGTATGGCCACCCTTTGAGCGCGGCGTGACATGATCAAAGGTCAGGTCGTCATGGGCCCCGCAATACTGACAGGTGAAACGGTCGCGCAGGAACACATTGAACCGGGTGAAGGCCGGCGTCCGCGATGGCTTCACATAGGTCTTGAGCGAGACAACACTGGGAAGCTTGAACTCGAATGTCGGGCTGCGCACCACCCGGTCATATTCCGAAACGATGTTGACGCGCTCAAGAAACACCGCCTTGATCGCATCCTGCCAGCTCCACAGGGACAGGGGATAGTAACTCAGCGGCCGGTAGTCGGCGTTGAGGACCAGCGCAGGGCAGGCTTCCAGTGCTGCGGCTTCGTCGTACACCCTTAACCTCTTGAGGTTTGTCGTCAGAGACATACTATATATCGGCAACAATCCTGTGAAGGGCTCAATTGACCTGCTGGGAAAGGCCCTTTAACCCCCGGTAATGGCTCCACAGCAACCGTGCCGCGACCGAGCGCCACGGCTTCCAGTTTTCCGCCCTTGCGAGAAACGCCTTTGAGGTTGGCCTGCTCCCCATGGCAAACAAATCCTGCGCAGCCATCTGCAAGGCCAAATCCCCGGCGGGGCAGGCATCGGCCCGTCCAAGGGCCGTCAGCAAATAGATGTCCGCCGTCCATGGCCCGATTCCCGGCAGTGCCATCAATTTCGCAAGCACGTCGCGGTCGGGCACCTGGTGCAATGATTCGAAATTCAATTCACCACTGTATATGGCCATCGCAATGGCCTGAAAGCTCCGCGCCTTTGCCCGGGTCAATCCCAGGCTCTGCAAATCTTCCAGGCTGAATTTCAGGATTTCAGGAGGCTCAAAGGGATGGAGCCGGGTTTCGATGCGCCGCCAGATGGCATCCGCTGCCTTGAGTGAAATCAGTTGTTCGGTGACAATTTTCAGCAGGCTGGCCAGATTGTTGTCAACCCGCCGCGCCGAAGGCAACCCATGGATCGTGATGACCTTCGCAAAACAAGGCTCGCGCGCCACCAGAAACTCCGCCCCGGTGGCAATGTCCGCGTCGGTTTCAATGAGCAGAAATCTTTTGGCGTCAGAAGTCAGAGGCAATGCCCTTGCTTTCCCAATCGCCATAGCGTGTGGGCTCCAGCCCCTTGCGGCCGTTGACCTCCTTTGGCCGTTCCACCTTCAGGGCCGCCGCACGGCGCAGCTCCGCCTCGGCCAGGGCCCGGAGGGCAGCGGGGGCTAAATCACGTTTTTCCATCTTGTCGAAACTCCTGTGCCACACCATTTTATGCCCGAACCAAGGAAAAGTCTCGACCCATGAACACCTTTCGCACCGGACTTCTGCTCGCAGGCCTCACCGGCCTCTTCTTGGCCATTGGCTACCTCATGGGTGGCCAGAGCGGCATGATGCTTGCCTTCCTGTTTGCCGCCGGCACAAACCTGTTTGCCTATTGGAACGCCGACAAGATGGTTTTGCGCATGCAGGGTGCCCAAGAGGTGGATAGGGCCACGGCCCCCGAATACTATGACATCGTGGCAACCCTCGCCAAGCGGGCTAATCTTCCCATGCCCAAAGTCTATATCATGGACAACCCGCAGCCCAACGCCTTCGCCACTGGCCGCAATCCGGAAAATGCCGCGGTGGCCGCCACAACCGGACTTCTGCAAACCCTCTCGCCGTCTGAAATTGCCGGTGTCATGGCCCATGAGTTGGCCCATATCAAACACCGCGACACGCTGGTCATGACCCTGACGGCGACCCTTGCCGGTGCCGTATCCATGCTGGCGAATTTTGGCTTTCTTTTCGGCGGCCGCGACCGCAACAGCCCCCTGGGTCCCCTAGGTGGCATACTGCTCATCATTCTGGCGCCGCTTGCCGCCATGATCGTGCAGCTGGCCGTGAGCCGCACCCGTGAATATGAAGCAGACCGTGGCGGCGCGGAAATATCCGGAGAACCCATGTCACTGGCGTCAGCCCTGCACAAAATTTCAGGGGCCGCCCATCGCATTCCCAATGAAGCCGCTGAAGCCAATCCCGCCATGGCCCATCTTTTCATCGTCAATCCTTTGTCTGGACAGCGCATGGACAATCTGTTCTCATCGCATCCCGCAACGGAAAATCGCGTTGCCGAACTTCAGAAAATGGCAGCAGAAATGGGCACTCCCGAAACCTTCCAGAACGCAGCACCAAGGGGCCCTTGGGGCTGATCCGTGTCAGCCGCAAAACCTGAAAAGCCCGGCCTGCTGGCCAGGCGCGCCGCCATAAGCCTGTTGCAAGGCGTCACCCTCGATCAGCAGCCGCTTGATCATCTGCTCGAAATGAATGCTGAATTCCGCCTGCTTGAGGGCCGCGACCGCTCCTTTGCCCACGCCCTCGTTGCCTCGTCCCTGCGTCACGGCGGTGAAATCAAATCGGTTCTGGGAATATTTCTGGCAAAGCCATTGCCGCGCTCGTCTGGCATGGCGGTGGATATTCTCACCATCGCCGCAGCCCAGCTCCTGTTCATGGAGGTGAGCCCCCACGCGGCCATTGACCTCTCGGTTGATCTGGCAAAACAGGACAAGAAAGCCCAGCACTTTTCCGGACTGATCAACGCGGTGCTGCGCAAGGTAGCAACCGATGGAAAAACAGCGCTGAAAAATCTCGATGGTCCAAGACTCAACACGCCGGATTGGCTGTGGGAGCAATGGGTCGCCACCTATGGCGAAGAAACGGCCCATGATATCGCAGTCTCCCATCTCAACGAGGCGCCACTCGATATTTCCGTCAAAGACAAACCCGAATTTTGGGCCCAGCAGTTAAAGGGCGAACTCCTTCCGACCGGAACCATCCGTTTGGAATCCGGCGACAGCAATTTGCAGGAACTGCCGGGGTTCGGCGAAGGCGAATGGTGGGTACAGGACGCCGCATCAGCCCTGCCCGCAAAACTTCTCGGCAGCATCGCGGGAAAATCGGTTC
>JBBQNU010000016.1:0-29277 GCA_038330285.1 Hyphomicrobiales bacterium
GCCATGCGCGCAAAGGTCTCGCGGATGTCGCGGGCCGCGGCGAGGGGATCGGGCTTGCCGTTCGGCCCTTCCGGATTCACATAGATCAGGCCCATCTGCACGGCAGCGAGAGGGTTGGAGAGGTCACGGTCGCCGCTGTAGCGCTCGTCGGCCAGCCACTTGCCCTCCGGTCCCCAGTAAATGTCCTGTTCAGGCTCCCACACATCGGCGCGCCCACCGCCGAAACCAAATGTCTTGAAACCCATCGACTCGAGAGCCACATTGCCCGTGAGGATCATCAGGTCGGCCCACGAAATCTTGTTGCCGTATTTCTGCTTGATCGGCCAAAGCAGCCGCCGTGCCTTGTCGAGGTTCACATTGTCCGGCCAGCTGTTGAGCGGCGCGAAACGCTGCTGGCCCGCTCCGGCCCCGCCGCGGCCATCGCCGACGCGGTAGGTGCCGGCACTGTGCCACGCCATGCGGATGAACAGCGGCCCGTAATGGCCAAAGTCCGCCGGCCACCACTCCTGGCTGTCCGTCATCAGCGCGGTGAGGTCTTTCTTGAGCGCCTCGATGTCGAGCTTCTTGAACTCTTCCGCGTAATTGAACGCCTCGCCCATCGGATTGGACAAATTAGAGTGCTGGTGCAGAACCTGAAGGCTCAACTGGTTTGGCCACCAGTCCCGGTTGGCCCGGGCGGCAGTCCTGTGCACGATGGGGCACTGGCCAACGCTCTCATCAGTCTTTTTATCCATGGTTTTCTCCAATCGTGTTCTGTAAAATTATTGTGAAGTTCGGGAGGCTGCTGGCATCTCCCTGTTCGTGCATTGATTTAGATCAATTCTAGTCTGGAAACCACCCACAATTCAATTGCCAAGAGCCAACTGCGACACCACGGGTCCCTGCAAATTGGAGGCTTCACAGGCCGGAAAATTACTTATAGTGTTTGCCCATGAAGTCGCTGACCATACTTCCGCTCGCCGACACGCCAAACCTCATCGTGCGCGAAATCGAGTCCTATGACGTCAAGGCCTTCGCCGGATTCATGATTCAGCCCCGGTACCAACGCTACACCGCCATGCGCCTTCGCAATGACGCGGAGGTTGCAGCCTTTGTCTTGCGCTCGGTGGCAAGGCAGGGCGATGACCGCCGCAATGTTTTCCACCTCGCGGCCGAAGAGCGCTCGTCCGGGGAAGCGATTGGTGACGGTTTCCTCATCATGCAGCGCGACCGCACCATCGAAATTGGTTGGGGCGTCCATCCCGCCATGTGGAGCTGCGGCTTTGGAACCGAAATCGGCGCAGCCCTGTTGGGCCTCAGCTTTGAGCGCCTTTCGGCAAAAAGCGTGTGGTGCAAGATCATGCGGGCAAATTCCGCTTCCGCCAAGCTGGCAAGCCGCATCGGCATGGTCCACGAAAAGCGCGTGGCGGGCTACGCCGTGGGCGACGGGCGTTTTGAGGATGTCGATATCTACGCCATGACCTCAGCCGAATATTTCGATCTCCCTTACTGAGGAATATCCATGGCAGTGCTACCACCCCTCTGCGATTTCGGCTGGAAGGCGCCTGGTTTCAGCCTGCCTGGCGTTGATGGCAAGACTTATACGCTGGAGAACCTTCGCGGGCCCAACGGAACGCTCATTGTGTTCATCTGTAACCATTGCCCCTATGTGAAAACCATTATCAGCCGCCTGGTGCGCGATGCCACCGAACTGCAGGGCCTTGGTGTCGTGACCATTGCCATCTGCTCCAATGATCCGGTGGCCTATCCCGCCGACAATTTTGACAACATGAAAATCTTCGCCAAGCAGCACAGCTTCACCTTTCCCTATCTTCACGATGCAAGCCAGGAAGTGGCCCGCGCCTATGACGCGGTCTGCACCCCTGACTTTTTCGGCTTCAACGGCAAGCTGGAATTGCAATACCGGGGCCGTCTTGATGAATCGAAAACCGTAGCTGTGCCCAATGCCCGGCGCGAACTCTTCGAAGCCATGAGGCTGGTTGCCGAAACAGGGCAGGGCCCCCGCGACCAAACCGCTTCCATGGGCTGCTCCATCAAATGGAAAGCGGCATAATAGTTTTGCTGGTTTCCTGGCTTGCCTGAGATATAACCCCTTCCAAACACACCAATAAGGAGCCGCCGATGGCCGCCGACAAGCAAACTCCTTTTCGCGCCCGTCTTGAGGGTGGTAAAACCCCTGAGATGACGAAGTGGTATCTGAAATCGGAAACCGGCCCGCTGAAGGATGTGCTGCTCGGCCCCGCCGAAAGCTTCCGCTGGATGGGTCTGGAAAACGCCCACTGGTCCTCCCTCGTGCGCGATACGATCCGTAAAGGTTACAAGTTCGACAAGCAGGTGGCCATGCGTCAGCATCGCGAAATGGTCGATGCCTACCATGATGCCGGCGTCACCACCCATTTCCTGCCACTCGACATGACCAATCCTTACCAGGTCTATGCCCGCGACAGCTCCTTCATGTCGCCCTATGGCGCGGTGATCTGCCAGTTGGCCAACCCGCGCCGCCGCGGCGAATACGCGGCAGCGCTGCGCTTCTATCTGGAAAATGACATTCCGGTTTACGACATGATTTCCGCCGGAAATTTTGAAGGCGGCGATTTCAACACCATCAGGGCAGGGGTGGCGCTGGTGGGCTACACCGATCACCGCTCGGAAGAAGTGGCCGCGAGGCAGGCGGCCGAATGGTTCATCAAGGAAGGCTGGGAAATCAAATACGCTCCCATCGACCAGTTCTATGTTCACATCGATCTCATGGTCTGCATGCTGAACGAAAACTGCGCCGCCGTGTGCCTCGAAACGACCGAGGATGATATTATCCAGTGGCTGAAATCCAAGAAGATCGAAATCATCCCGGCCTCCTTCAAGGAAACCATGGCCTTGGGCTGCAATGTCGTGCCGCTTGGCAATGACCGTGTGCTCTCAACCCTGACGGCCACCGATCTCAACGCCAAAATGCGCGCCCACGGCTTTAAGGTCTATGATCCCGACATGACCATGTTTACCCAGGCCGGTGGCGGCGTCCATTGCATGTGCCAGCCGCTGCGCCGTGAAGCAGCATAAGGTTTCGGTCATCGGCGCCGGGCCTGCAGGTCTCATGGCGGCGGAGGTCCTGGCCAAGGGCGGTGTTGAAGTCACCATCCATGACCATATGCCGTCGCCCGCCCGCAAGTTTCTGCTGGCTGGAAGAGGGGGCTTGAATCTCACCCATTCCGAAGATTTGGAAACTTTCCTCACCCGCTATGGCGAAGCCAAGGATTTCCTCGAACTCGCCATCCGCGCCTTTCCGCCGCAAGCAGTCATCGATTGGTGCAATGGTCTGGGCATCGAAACTTTCGTAGGATCCTCGGGCCGGGTGTTTCCAAAACAGATGAAGGCCTCGCCGCTGCTCCGCGCCTGGCTCCGCCGTTTGGACAGCCTCGGCGTGACCTTGAAAATCCGCGAGAGATGGAATGGCTTTGACGGCACGCCAACCATCCTCGCCATGGGCGGCGCAAGCTGGCCCCATCTGGGCAGTGATGCCGCCTGGGTCCCCGTGCTTCGCGCGGCGGGTATCCGGGTGAATGGTTTCAAGCCCGCCAACAGCCGCTTCCTGGTGAACTGGACGCCGCTGTTCCGCAACCGTTTTGCCGGAACCCCGGTGAAGAATGTCGGTCTCACCTATGCCAACAACAAGGTGCGTGGCGAATTGATGATCTCGCAGGAAGGCATCGAGGGCGGCGCCATCTACGCCCTCTCGCGCTTCATGCGTGAAGCCCCTGGCCAGCCCCTGCAGATTGACCTCCGCCCCGATGTGACGACGGCGGCCCTTGCCGAAAAACTGGCAAAGCCCCGCGGCAAGGAAAGCCTCTCGACTTACCTGCGCAAAACCGTGGGCCTCCCGCCCGTCGCCATTTCGCTGCTCCATGAAACCAAAACCCCGATCACTGCCGAGGGCATCAAAGACGTGGCCGTGAATATTCTGCGTCCCGCCGGAATTGCCCGGGCCATTTCCTCGGCCGGTGGCGTTGCCCGCAGCGAAGTGGGCGCAAACTTCCAGTTCCTGAAATTTCCCAATTGCTACGCCGTGGGCGAAATGCTGGATTGGGAAGCCCCCACCGGCGGCTATTTGCTCCAGGCCTGCTTCTCCACCGCCGTGGCCGCAGCCCGTAACTGTCTGGATAACTTCGAAAAAGTGTGATAATTTCCTGCCCCGGGTCTGCCATAATTGGGCGGGATAGTCCGCGTGGGACTTAGGTAGGGATTGTAAGTATGCGTAAATTTTCCAGCTCGGCTTTAGCTGTTGCCACGCTCGTTTTGGTGTCCACGCCAGCCTCGGCCAGCAGCCAGACCTATTGTGAAATGCTCGCCAAGGATTTCGCCGACACCCGCACCACCGATGTTGATCTCTGGCAAAACTCCTACCGTAACGCCTTCAATGATTGCATGAACCAATACACCGCCGTGGCGCCTGCCGCCCCGCCGAAGAAAAAATTGCAGAAGCAGGCGGCCGCTCCCCTGAACGAAACGGAGACCGCCACCGCGGTCGCCGCTGTGGTGAAACCGAAAAAACTGGAGTTGGAGGAAGGCTCCGAGGCGTGGAATGAATACTGCGCCGCGAAATACAAATCCTTCAATCCAGACACTGGCACTTACAATTCGTATAATGGCAAGGAACGCCGTTGCGTTGTGACGCAATAAGCCGGCGCAACTTACGGTGTGGCCAGGTAATCGGTGAGATTTTCTAGCGTCCCGCTCCAGCCCTGCTGCATCGAGCCAGCGCCTTCTTCGAATGTCTTGCGCTCAATTTCAGTTGCGGAATAGGGAAGCCAATTGACGGTGACTTTGGTCTTTTCGCCTTCTGCGGCAAGTGTGACCGTGCTCAGGATTTCGAGCGGCCATTTCCCGTCAAAGAAGGGCGCGCGCGTCGTGCCGCCTTGCGGATCAGAAAATGAATTGATGTAAACCAGCTTCTCCGGCGGCGAAATTTCGCGATAAGCGAATTTTCCCCAGATTTCCAATCCGTCCGGTGACCTCAGGTGGTAGAGGAAAATTCCGCCGACACGGAGATCGACTTTGGCGGAGAGAATCTCGAAATCTCTTGGCCCCCACCATTTGAGCAGGCGCTCTGGTTCCGTCCATGCTTTCCATACCAGGTCTCGCGGCGCGTCAAACACCCGCGAGATGACGAATTCAAATTCTCCAACCTGTTTGGCCTCACTTTTTGACATTGCCATTTTTCTTCTCCTTTTTTCCCTTTGTCTGAATGTCGCGCAAATAATCTTCAAGGCGATTCAGTGGTTCGTCCCAGAAGTGGCGATAGTGCTCCAGCCAGCCGTCTACGGCCTTGAGCGATTCCGGCTTCAATTTGCAGGGTCGCCATTGCGCCTCCCGTCCGCGCGTAATGAGCCCGGCATGCTCCAGGACTTTGAGATGTTTCGAGACCGCAGGCAGGCTCATCTCGAAAGGTTTGGCCAATTCGAGAACCGAAGTTTCCCCCAATGCAAGGCGGCTCAGAATGGCCCGCCGGGTCGGATCGGCAAGAGCTGAAAAAGTCGTGCTGAGGTGGTCGGCTGTCATGTTTTCCGGGTCAATTTTGTATTTAACTAATAGGTTAAATAGAAGGCAACGCCCTGTCTTTGTCAAGTAACAATTTTGCTTAGGCGTTATCGTTCAGGATTATTTCCGCCCCGCGCCAGCCCACCATCATGGCTGGTGCATTGGTATTGCCCGCGATGAGGCTGGGAAAAACCGAAGCATCGCACACGCGTAACTTCTGAATGCCATGCACCCGCAGATGGGGATCAACCACAGAAGTTTTTGGATCGGGTCCCATGCGGCAGGTGCAGGACGGATGATACACTGTGCCGCTGCGCTGCCGGATGTCGTCAATCAACTCGTCGTCAGTTACGCAGGCGGGCCCCGGGCGCAGTTCTTCCGCAATCACCTCCGCCAAAGGTTCCTGCGCCGCGATTTTCCGCAGGAATTTTACCGCCTCCAGCATCTCAGCCACATCCGCATCGGTCGAATAGGCATTGGCCATTATGCGCGGATGCTGCAGCGGATCAGCCGACTGGATTTCAATAAAGCCCCGGCTGCTTGGCCGGCAGTTGGAAAGGCCCAGGGAAAATCCCGAGAACGGATCAGGCGTGAGCAGGGGGCGTTCGCCTACTTTGGGAATGAGTGTCGAGAAAGCCTGCATGTAAAGCTGCATGTTGGGCCGTGTGTGGGCGGGCGAAGAGCGGAAAAATCCGCCGCCCTGATTGACACTCAAGCTCAAGGGCCCGCCACGCGACAGCACATAGCGCAGGCCAACCCGCAGCTTTCCCCACCAGGGCCGCAACTCGTCATTCAATGTCGGCACTTTCATCCGGTAGGTGTAGTTCAGCCCCACATGGTCCTGCAGATGCGCCCCCACATTCGGGTTCTCCAGCCGCACCTCAATACCTTGCGCTTGCAGAACTTTCACAGGTCCAATGCCAGAAAGCTGAAGGAGTTGAACCGAGTTGATGGCGCCGCCAGCCAGGATAACCTCGCTCCCCGCCACTGCGGTCTTCCTGACACCGCGATGCAGGTACTCAACTCCCGTCGCGCGCTTCCCCTCAAACGAAACCGTCGTCACCTGCGCATGAGTCACAACCCGCACATTTCCCCGCTTCATTGCAGGCCTCATGAAAGCCCGCGCCGCCGACATGCGCTGCCCGTTCCACGTGGTATACTGATAGGCGCCGACCCCTACCTGTGTGGCCCCGTTGAAATCCTCGTTCAGCGGAAGCCCGGCCTTGTTGCTCGCCAGCACAAACTTGAGATAGAGCGGATGAAAATCTGTAGGACCGCAGCGCACCGGCAGCGGCCCGTCCACCCCGCGAAATTCATTGCCGCCCGCTTCCGTGTCTTCCATGGCGCGGTAGGAGCGCAGCACCTCATCCCAGCCCCAGCCCGTGTTCCCCGCCGCCTCCCAGCTTTGATAATCCTCGCGGGCTCCCCGGATATAAACCATGGCATTGATCGAGCTTGAGCCGCCCAGCACTTTGCCACGGGGCCAGTAGTCCCGCTGGCCATTGAGCCCTGGGTCCGCTTCCGCCGCATACATCCAGTTCACCGAAGGGTCGTAAAACGTCTTGCCGTAGCCGAGCGGCATCTGGATGAAGAAGCGCCGGTCCGAGCCGCCCGCCTCAAGCACCAGCACGCTATGCCGCCCATTGGCCGAAAGCCGCTCGGCCAGAACACAGCCCGCCGAACCCGCGCCCACAATGATAAAATCAAAAACCCTGTCCACGTCTCACCGTCAGTTAGAAAATTTCATCCCTGCTTGCTCCTGCAAGCTGTTATCGTTTAACTTTATGCCATTGTCTTGAAAGAAGCACCCCTATGAAAATCACCGAGTTGAAGGTCTTTATCGTCGGCAATCCGCCCCCCGGCTTTGGCGGCCGCTATTTCACCTTCGTGAAGCTCACAACCGACAATGGCATTTCAGGCATCGGCGAATGCTACTGCGCCACCTTCGGCCCCAAGGCCATGACCGCCATGATCGAGGACACCTTCGGCCGTTATGTCGAAGGCATGGATCCGTTCCATATCGAAAGCCTGTGGCGCAAGGTCTATGGCTCCGGCTACACCCAGCGCCCCGACGTGAGCCTCATGGGTGTTCTCTCCGGCATTGAAATCGCCCTGTGGGACATCATCGGAAAATCTGTGGGCAAGCCCGTCTATGAACTCCTCGGCGGCCGCGTCCATGAGAAGCTCCGCTCCTACACCTATATCTATCCCGATGTCGCCAAGGGCCAGACCGATTCCATCTATTGGAACGCCGAAGCCTCCGCCGAGCGCGCCGCCCACTATCTGAAACTGGGCTTCACCGCCATCAAGTTTGATCCCGCCGCACCCTATTCAAGTTTCGATCCGCGCCAGCCCTCGCTCGAATCCATGGAGCTCTGCGCCAAATTCTGCAAACTCATCCGTGAGGCCGTAGGCAGCAAGGCCGATCTTCTGTTCGGCACCCATGGCCAGTTCACCGCCAGCGGCGCCATCCGCTTTGCCAAGCACATCGAACCCTATGATCCCCTGTGGTTCGAGGAACCAACCCCGCCGGAGAAACCGGAAGAAATGGCTCTGGTCGCGCGCGGCACCTCCATTCCCATCGCTACCGGCGAACGCCTCACCACCAAATATGAATTCGGCCGCGTGCTGGAATGCCGCGCCGCCTCCATTCTGCAAATGGCCCTGGGCCGCGTTGGCGGCATCTGGGAAGCCAAGAAAATCGCCGGCATGGCTGAAACCTATTACGCGCAGATAGCACCCCATCTCTACGCCGGCCCCGTCGAGGCCGCCGCCAACATTCACTTCGCCGCCTCGCTTCCCAACTTCCTCATTCTCGAAAGCATCGAAACCTTCGGCGGCTTCTATGCCAAGCTGCTGAAGAAACCAATCCGCTGGGAGCAGGGCTATGTGATCCCGCCCACTGAGCCGGGCCTTGGCATCGAGTTGAACGAGGATGTGGCGCTGGCCCATCCCTATACCGGTGACAGGCTGCATCTCGAAATGACCAACAGGCCCATCCAGTGATTCATAAATCCCTCATGCTGAGGTGGCCACGCACAGCGTGGCCCTCGAAGCATTGGCAGAGCCAAGTGTGGCCAGCAATCCTTCGAGGCCCGGCTTTGCCGGGCACCTCAGGATGAGGCGGATGTAGTGGAATGACAAAGGTGCAACACATGCGTTACGGCTATATCGGTTTGGGCAATCTCGGCGGCCATCTCGCCGCAAGCCTTCTGCGCAAGGGCTTTGAAGTATCCGTTAATGACATCGACAAGAACCTGGCCGCGCGCCATCTGAAAGCCGGCGGCAAGTGGGCCGATACGCCCAAGTCTCTTGCCGAAAAAGTGGATTGCGTCATAACCTGTCTGCCGTCCCCCGCCATATCGGAAAAAGTTCTCGCCCAGGTCCTCGAAGGCCTAAAACCCGGATCAACCTGGATCGAAATGTCCACCCTGGGCCGCGATGAAATCCAGCGCCTGGCAAAACTCGCGGCGGCGAAAGGCGTGCGCACCATGGAGGCACCGGTCACCGGCGGTGTACACTTGGCCGCCCAAGGCAAGATCACCGTTCTTGCCGGCGGCGACACAGATCTTTTCGATCTCCACAAGCCCGCCCTGCAGGCCATGGGAGGCCAGCTCTTTCACATGGGGCCGCTGGGGTCAGCCGCCATAATCAAAGTCATCACCAACATGCTGGCCTTCATCCACCTCGTGGCCGATGGCGAGGCCCTGATGCTGGCCAAACGCGGCGGGCTCGACCTGGTCCAGAGCTGGGCCGCCATCAAGGCCAGCAGCGGCACCAGCTTTGTCCATGAAACCGAGGGTCAGCTCATCCTCAATGGCAGCTATGACATCGCCTTCACCATGGACCTGGCCCTGAAGGACTTGGGTTTTGCCATGAATTTCGGCCGCGAATTCGGTGTGCCGCTTGATTTGGCGACCCTGACCAATGAAACCTTCGTGAAAGGCAAGGAGGCCTACGGCGGCAGCGCCCAGTCAACCCAGATCGTCAAACTTCTCGAAGATGCATTGGCCACCGATTTGCGTGCCCCGGGCTTCCCAGCACGGCTCGAGTAACCATAAATACACCTGAGAACCACCCGGAAAACCCATACTTTCGCCACATCGCAAGAGTGTCTATACTTCATTCACCGCAGGAGGGGGCTCCTGAGTCCAAAAAAGGAAGAATAACGATGAACCGAAGCAAAATTTTCGCCGCTGCTCTTGTGGCCGTCATGGCGTCCGGCACCTTGGCAACTGAAGCCAGTGCCAAGAGCGTGGGCTATTGCAAGGCCTATGCCCGCGACGTGGCAAACCACAAGGCTGGTACTCCGCAGGTTGTGGGTGGCGCCGTTGGCGGCGCCGTGGCAGGCGGCCTCCTTGGCGCGGTCCTTGGCGGAAAGCACGCCGTGCGCACTGGCATCATCGCCGGTGGCGTAACCGGTGGCGTCTTGGGCGGTGTCCATGCCAACAAGAAATGGGACAAGGCCTATTGGCGCGCCTACAACAAGTGCCGTTCCTGGTAGGATCTGTATCTCGAAATTAAAAAGGGCCGGAAGCAAGCTTCCGGCCTTTTTTATTTCTTTGCCACCAGCACGTAGCCCCGTGTCTTGTTCTCATTGTCGGAGTCCGGCGTGTTCATGGCCGCGAAAAGCTCGGCGGTTTTCACCCACACCGGCGGATATTTGTAGCGCGCCACGTCGAGGATAAGGAAACGGTCCGACTCGGCATCGAAGGCGGCCAGCGGCGAAATATGTCCGCCCTTTTCCTGGCCAATCGCTTTGCGCAAATAATTGATGATGACGAACTGGCCGGAAGCCGCCAGCGCTTCGCGGGCTTCGCTGCGGAAGGCCTCAACGCTGCTGTCGGCCGCATGGCGGACCGAAACCGTGACGGGTTGCACCGCCAGCAGGCTGCCAAGCTGGTCCAGCGTAATGCCCTGTTTTTTGATCACCTCAACCGGCAGCACCGCCTCGGTCCGGGCATCAAGCACATTATCTTGCGTGAAGGTACGGTAAGGGTCGAAGGCAGGCACCGCGGGCGCCGGCAGCTCGAGCGCGTTCAGCACCATCACCATGCTGGCAACCCCGCAGAAAGCCTGGTTCTGCTGGGTGACGAAATTGCTGGCCAGGGGAAAATAGGCCTCGCGCGCATCCGCATCAAGAAACAGGGCTTCGCCCTGGTCCGTCGCCGCACCGATAAGCGATTGCGGCAAGGGAAGTGTTTCAGCCCTTGCCAGCGCCGTTGGCAGGAGGAGGAATATAGCAAACGCGGCGAACCGCAGCAGGGGAAACGTCATAAGCCAGTCCTCCTTCTCGCCAGAAAATAAAAATCTTGCCACGAAGAACCCTGTCTAGCAATGGCACACGTCAGCAAAAAAGGCCGGAAGCTTCCTTCCGGCCTTTAAGTTTGGCGGGGAGACGCCCGCCTTTAGCTGCCTAACCCTAGCAGCTGTAATACATGTCGAACTCAACCGGATGCGGCGTCATGCGGTAGCGGTCCTGTTCTTCCTGCTTGAGGTCGATATAGGCTTCGATCTGGTCCTTTGTGTACACGCCGCCCTTGGTGAGGAAGTCGTGGTCGGCCTTCAGGCTGTCCAGCGCCTCCTGCAAGGAGCCGCATACCGTTGGGATCTGCGACAGTTCCTGGGGCGGCAGGTCATAGAGGTTCTTGTCCATAGCCGGACCCGGATGCATCTTGTTGGCGATGCCATCAAGGCCCGCCATGACGACGGCCGAGAAGCAGAGATAGGGGTTCGCCGTTGGATCGGGGAACCGCACCTCCACGCGCTTGGCCTTCGGGTTGCTCGTGTGCGGGATGCGGCACGAGGCCGAACGGTTGCGCGACGAATAGGCCAGAAGCACCGGCGCTTCATAGCCAGGAACCAAACGCTTGTAACTGTTCGTCGATGGGTTGGTGAAAGCATTCAGCGCCTTGGCATGCTTGATCACCCCGCCAATGAAGAACAGGCACAGCTCCGACAGATCCGCATACTGGTTGCCGGCCATCATCGGCTTGCCCTCTTTCCAGATGGAGAAGTGGCAGTGCATGCCCGAGCCGTTGTCGCCGAACACCGGCTTGGGCATGAAGGTGGCCGTCTTGCCATAGGCATGGGCCACGTTATGGATCACATACTTGTAAATCTGCATGTGGTCGGCGGCCATGGTGAGCGGCTGGAATTTGGTGCCTAGCTCGTGCTGGGCCGATGCCACCTCATGGTGGTGCTTCTCGACATCCAGGCCCATCTCGCCCATGACGGAAAGCATCTCGGAGCGCATGTCCTGCGCCGAGTCCATGGGGTTCATCGGGAAATAGCCGCCCTTGGTGCGCATCCGGTGGCCCATGTTGCCGGTCTCGTAATCGCGGTCCGAGTTTTTCGGGAATTCAACCGAGTCCAGTTCAAAGCCGGTCTTGTAGGGATTGGTTGAAAACTTCACGTCGTCGAAAATGAAGAACTCGGCTTCCGGTCCCACAAAGACGGTATCGCCGACTTTCGTCTGCTTGAGGTAGGCCTCGGCCCGCTTGGCGATCATCCGCGGGTCGCGGGCATAGCCTTCGCCGGTTGATGGCTCAAGAATGTCGCAGAACACCGCCATGGTGGTCTGGGCATAGAACGGATCCATGTGAACCGATGATGCATCAGGCATGAGTACCATGTCGGACTCGTTGATGGCTTTCCAGCCGGCAATTGAAGAGCCGTCGAACATCAAGCCGTCGGCCCAGGCGTCTTCGCCCATCTGCGACACATCCATGGTGAGATGCTGCATCTTGCCGCGCGGATCGGTGAAGCGCAGGTCGACATATTTCACCTCCTTGTCCTTGATCATCTTCAAGGCTGCTGCAACGTCTTTTGTCTCTTTGGCCATTATATTTTCCTCTTGTGTTTATGGCGTGAATTACAACGCGTCCGAACCGGATTCACCAGTGCGGATGCGGATGGCTTGTTCGATGGTGGAAATGAAAATCTTGCCGTCGCCGATGCGCCCCGTGCGGGCCGCGGTCTGGATGGCGTCTACGGCGCGGTCGACGAATTCATCGGCAATGACGATCTCGATTTTGACCTTGGGCAGAAAATCCACGACGTATTCGGCTCCGCGGTAAAGCTCCGTGTGGCCCTTCTGGCGCCCAAAGCCCTTGGCCTCGGTCACCGTAATCCCCAAAAGGCCAACTTCTTGCAGCGCCTCCTTCACCTCATCAAGCTTGAAAGGCTTGATGATCGCTTCGATTTTTTTCATGGATGCTTGAGCCTTTTCTTAATGTCCCTTAACGATTGCATGACTTATGCCATAAGCGGGGTGCAGTAATTTCAAGGGGTTAGGCAATTTTTTAGCTTCGCAGAAAAATCAAATGATGAAAAAAGAGGCAGAGTGGTCATTTTTTAGGCGATGCGTCCTTGGCACTCACCACATGCTTCAAAAGTTCGGTCAAATCCTTGGCGCGGATTTCGTCCAGCTTCTCATGGAGCGCCATGATCTCGATTTCCGCCTTGAGGTTGACCTCGTAGTCGTGGGCAGCCGAGAGCCGGTCCTTGGCGGCCTGACGGTTTTGCGACATCATGATGACCGGGGCCTGCATGGAGGCCAGCATCGACAGGAAAAGGTTGAGCAGGATATAGGGGTAGGGATCGAAACCGCCCGCCACCATCATCGAATTCAGCACAACCCAGCCAATGATAACTGCGGCAAACAGGATCAGGAATGTCCACGAACCGCCAAAGCTTGCAACCTTGTCGGCTAGCCGCTCGCCGAATGTATAGCTTTTCTCATGTTCGATATTGACGTTGCGTGAAACCGCCAGCCGCTTCGCCACTCTCTCTATGACCAGGCGCTCGCGGGCCGGGATTTCCTCATAGCCCATGTCAAGGAGGCGCTGGGCAAGAAGCAGAACCGCTTCGTGGGTTTGATTACTCATGGCGTTCCCTTTCGCTCGAATGCCCCCTTATAGCCGAAACGCGCCGTCTGGCATCGCCGCTCTTTGTCTTGTAGAAGGGCGCGGAATTTGGAGTCGCCGATGCCAAAGCAGATAATTGCCATGCTCACCGCGGGGGGCCTCGCCCCCTGCCTTTCCGCAGCAGTGGGTGGCCTGATCATGGAATACACCAAGGTGGCACCCAGGGCCGAAATCATCGGCTACCTGTCGGGCTATGCCGGGCTCCTCAAGGGCGTGTCCATTCGTGTGACCCCCAAAGCCCGCGCCAACGCTCATGTGCTGCTCACGCATGGCGGCTCGCCCATCGGCAACAGCCGGGTGAAGCTCACCAACGTGAAGGATTGCGTCAAGCGCGGCCTGGTGCAGGAAGGCGAAGATCCGTTGAAGGTCGCCGCCGAACAGCTGGTGCGCGATGGCATCACCATCCTCCACACCATCGGCGGTGACGACACCAATACCACGGCGGCCGATCTCGCCGCTTATCTTGCAATCCACGGCTACAGGCTCACCGTGGTGGGCCTGCCAAAGACCATCGACAATGACGTGGTTCCGATAAAGCAGACTTTGGGTGCGCTGACGGCGGCGGAGCAGGGCGCCATTTTCTTTGAAAACGTCATCAACGAGCAAAGCACCAGCCCCCGCATGCTGCTCATCCATGAGGTCATGGGGCGCAACTGCGGCTGGCTCACCGCGGCAACGGCGGACGCCTACCGCAAGCGCCTGAAGAAACACCGCTTCGTTCCCGAATTCAATCTTGGGCTGGATCACAAGGAGCTTGACGCGGTCTATGTGCCGGAACTCGCCATTGATCTCGAAGCCGAAGCCGCCCGCCTGACGAAGTCCATGGACACCTATGATTGCGTCTCGATCTTCCTGTCGGAGGGAGCGGGGGTAAACGACATTGTGGCCGAGATGCGGGCCCGCGGCGAGGAACCCGAGCGCGATGCTTTCGGCCATGTGAAAATTGACAAAATCAACCCCGGTGAATGGTTCGCCAAGCGCTTTGCCAAAATGCTTCGCGCCGAAAAAGTCCTGGTGCAGAAGTCGGGCTATTTTGCGAGGTCCGCTGCTGCCAATAACGAGGACTTGGCCTTGATCAAGGCCATGGTGAAACACGCCGTGAAAAGCGGCCTGAAAGGTGAAAGCGGCGTGGTGGGCCATGATGAAGGCCGCAAGGATATTCTCCGCACCATCGAATTCCCCCGCATCAAGGGCGGCAAGGCCTTTGATACGGAAGCCAAATGGTTCACCAAGCTGCTCAAGGAATTGGAGCAGCCTAAGGGCAACCCCGTTGCCGTGAGCCATGGCGGCGATGACTGAACTTCTCACCCCCGAACAAATGTATCAGGCCGATGCGCTGACCATCGCCTCCGGCATCACTGAAGCGCAGCTCATCGAAAACGCCGGGCGCGCCGTGGCGGAGGAGATCACCCGGCGTTATGGCGCGCGGAAAACTATTGTCCTCTGCGGCCCCGGCAATAACGGCGCGGATGGCAAAACCGCCGCCCGTTATCTCGGGGAGTGGGGTTGGCCCGTCACCATCTCTGATGATATCGCCGGCGCTGAACTGATCATTGACGCGCTCTATGGCGCTGGCCTCAACCGCGATTTTCCCTCGGCATTGGCCGACAAGATAAACAGCGCCGACGTTCCCATCGTCGCCATCGATGTCCCCTCAGGCCTTGATGGCTTGACGGGGCAGCCGCGCGGCGCTTGCGTCAAAGCCGATCTCACCGTCACCTTCTTCCGCAAGAAGCCCGCCCACCTCCTGCTGCCCGGCCGCATGCTCTGCGGCGAAGTTGTCCTCGCCGACATCGGCATTGTTGAAAGCGCGCTCGCCGCAATCAATCCGCGGCTCTCCGAAAACAACAAACCCGTTCTCCCGCGCTTCGAGTCCTCCGCCCACAAGTACAAACGCGGCCATGCCGTCATCGTCTCCGGCGCAAGGTTCAACACCGGCGCTTCACGCCTGGCCGCACAGGCCGCGCTGAAAATCGGGACAGGGCTGGTCACCATCGCAGGCCATGAAGATGAACTCCTCATCCATGCTGCCCACGCCACCGCCCTCATGTTGGCGCAAACCGACGATGCCCTGGCCCTTGGCATGCTGCTCAGTGACAAGCGCCGCAATGCCGTCTGCATCGGCCCAGCCGCAGGCATCGGCTCTGAAACCTGCGCCAAGGTGCGGGCCCTCCTTGCCAGCGGCGCGGCAACCGTTCTCGATGCCGATGCCTTGACCTCCTTCGCCCAAACCCCTGCCGAGCTCTTCACCGCAATCGCCGAATATCCAGGACGATCCGTTATCCTCACTCCCCATGAAGGTGAATTTGCCCGCCTTTTCACCGACCTAACCAATGTTTCGGAAGCGAAACACGAGCGCGCCCTGAAAGCCGCAAATCGCTCTGGCGCGACTATCATTCTCAAAGGCGCTGACACGGTGATCGCCAGCCCCGATGGCCGCGCCGCAATCAACGGCAACGCCCCGCCGTCACTCGCCACCGCCGGCTCCGGCGATGTGCTGGCGGGTCTCGCCACCGGCTTGCTGGCCCAGGGCATGTCCGCCTTTGAAGCTGCCTGCGGCGCCGTCTGGCTGCACGGCGATGCCGCCACGCGCGGGGCCCGGTCATTCACGGCCGAAGACCTCGTGCAGCGGATCGGCGTGGCATGACCTTCGAGGAAGCTTCCGGCGCCTATTCATTGCTTGAGTGCATCCGGCTGACCGAGGCCAGCTACCAGCGCTCCCGCCCCGGGTTTACGCCACCCGAAAATCCGGCCTTTGCCGATTTTCTGGCGCAGGCGAAATACGCAGAAGGGTCAAAGCTGCAAGGCCGCATCGCCTTTGATGTCACCTATCTGCTGAAGCTTGCCCGGGTAACGGGCGTGCAGCGCGTGGCCTTCGAACTGGCCCGTTCATTTCTGGAAATGCCCAAAGCCGGCGGCATGGAATTTTTTTTCATTGGACTTAACGGGACGTTCTTCGAAGTGTACGAGTCAACGCCCAATGAATATGGGCTGCGGTTTCGGCCCACCGGCAAAACTGTGGACTTCAGGCCCGGTGACCAGGTCCTCGTCGTTGACTTGATACAGACCGGCTACGAAGAATTTTTTCACGCCGTTTTCCGCGCCAGGAAGTCCGGTGCTGTTTTGAATTTAGTCGTGCACGATATCATATGGCTGGTGAACACCGCCTGGGCGATCGATGAGTCCGCTGTTCAAATGCTGGTCCGCTGGACTCAGATTCTGCGTTTTGCTGATCGCCTGATTTGCGTTTCGCGGAAGGTGTCCCGCGATGTGGCCTGCTATGTCGCTGAAACCTCGATGGTGGGATTGACCCCGACCCGGAGCCTCCCCGTCGCATACTTCACCCTTGGCTGCGATCCCGCGTTGTCGGGGGAACCCCAAGTGTCGCAGCCCGCTTTCCCGGTGGATCGCACTACGCTTGTGGCGGTCGGAACCTTTACGACCCGCAAAGGTCTTAACCAGTTGTTCAAGGCCATGCAGCTGCTGTGGGCGGAAGGCAGTGAAGCAAAGCTGGTGCTCATCGGCATGGATATCGGTGCTGGCAACACGCGGCGATTTCTGGCCGGCCAGCCCGAATTCAACACGAAGCTTTTCCTGCCCGGCTATGTTTCCGACTCTGACATGAAGCTCACGCTCGAAACCTGCGGCGCATTGGTCTATCCCGCCCTCGATGAGGGCTTCGGGCTGCCGCTTGTGGAGGCCGCCCATCTTGGCTGCCCCACCATTGCCCGCGATATTGAAATCTTCCGCGAAACCTCCGGCGGTGACGCCTTCTTTTTCGAGAATGGCGATGCCGGAAAAATCGCCGAAGGCCTGCGCAAATGGTTGGCCCTCAGCTGCAAGCAGCAGCTCAAGTTCGTTCCGAAGAAGAGCCTGGTCACCTGGCGGCAGTCCGCCGAGATGCTCAAGGCCATCATGTTCCAGGGGGCCTCCAGTTTCGCCGTCGAGGTCGGCCTCAAGGCCACCGTGAACCTGGCCGTTCCCGGCCGCACCGCAGGAGCCGTTTGATCGCATGAACCGTCCGCTTTTCCTTCTGCTTGCCACCGGCGCTGCCCTTGGCCTCAATTTCCCGCTTGGAAAACTCGCCATGGCCGCAGGCATTGCGCCCGCCCTCTGGGCCGCCGTGATTTCACTGGGGGCAGGGCTCGCCATGCTCTTCATCGTCACTGTCACCGAGTGGAAAAATCCGTCGCGCACCTCCACCCTCTACTTTGCGATTGTCTCCAGCTTCCTCTCCTATGTCGTGCCCAACGCCCTCACCTACACGGTCATCCCGAAAATCGGCAGCGGCCTTGCCGCCATCATGTTTGCCCTCTCGCCCGTGGTGACAGCACTTTTCTCCGTCATGTTTCGCGTGCGCCCGCCAAATCTGGTCAGCATTTTCGGAATTGTCCTGGGTCTCGCCGGTGCCGGGATTATCATTTTCTCGCGGCAACCGGATTTCAGTGGCGCCGCCGCACCGTGGATTCTGGCTGCCCTGCTGATTCCGCTTTTTCTCGGCGCGGGCAATGTCTACCGCACCGTGGCCTGGCCGTTTGGCGCCAGCCCCCGCAAGCTCGCCGCCCACACCAATCTCGCCGCTGTGCCCTTCCTCGCTGTGCTGGTCTATGGCCAGACCGGAACTATTGACGTGATGCCCTTGGCCCAAATCCCCGGACTGGTCGCCATGCAGCTCGTCGTCTCCACCACCATGTTCCTCATGTTCTTCCGCCTCCAGCAGGTGGGCGGGCCCACGTATCTCAGCCAGATCGGCTATGTCGCCGCCGCCGTGGGCGTCGTCGTGGGCGTTTTCCACTTCGGCGAAACCTATCCCCAAAGCGTCTGGGTGGGCGCGGCGGTCATTGCCGTTGGCATCGCCTTTTCAACGCTCGGCCAGGCCAAAAAGGCCTAGGCCTTTTTCAGTTCCGCATGCCGGCTGGCAATCAGGCTCACCAGTTCGAACATCATCACCATGGCCACCTGCGCCGTGATCTGGTTCGGGCTGTCCTTGGTGGGCATCAGGCAGACCACATCGGCCCCGATGATGTCGAGCCCGCGCAGGCCCTGCAAAAGCCGCGTCGCCTCGCGGATGGAAAAGCCGCCGAAACCCGGCTCAAGGTTTGAAACCCCGGGCGCCACAGAGGGATCAAGGCAGTCCAGGTCAAAGGTGATGTAGGCCGGCCCATCGCCAACTCGTTCGCGGATCAGCCCAATGGATGTCTCGATGCCAAGCTCCTCAAACTCTGCCATGGGCACCACACGGTAACCCAGCGCTTCGCTGGCGCTGCCCACTTTCCCGCCGTGGATCAGGCTCGAGGGGTGCCCCCGCATGCCGATCTGCACACTGCGTGTGGGATCAACCGAACCTTCGCGCGCCGTATAGGCCGCCCAATGCGCCGCCGAGCGCTTGGCTCCAAGCCAATGTGGCATGTTCTCATAGGAATCCGTGTGGGCGTCGAAATGGATAAGCGCGCAGGGTTTACCGCCCGTCGTCTTGCGGCCTGGCCCGGCCAGGGCCTTGATGATAGGCCCGGTGATCGAATGATCCCCGCCGATCGACACGGGCCGCGTGCCCGTAGCATCAAGCCGCGCGAAATAACTTTCGATGTCGCGCACGCAAGCCTCGTTGTTCATGGCCTCGGGCAGGGGAACATCGCCAAGGTCATGGACGCGCGCCACCTCGAACGGCGCGAAGTTGTGAATGGCGTGGGCCCGCCGGTAGAAGCCTGAAACATTGCGCACCGCCTGCGGCCCCAAATGCTGGTCGCGCTCCGTCGAGCCATTGCCCGAACTGTGCGGAACCCCGACAAGGGCGATATCGCAAGCCGCCGGATCCTCGTTCCAGTCACAGCGGAAGAATGTCGGGATGCCCCACCAGTACCAGCTCTTGGCGCTCTGCTTGTCGGTCTCCAGTTTGTCGCCGGTCATGGGGAAGGGTCCTTCCTGCAAATGTGAAACTGGAACTCTGCCCAACCGGCGGGAAAATCGCAATCATTGCGTGAAGCAATTCCGTTTTGGCCGCCCATTGCGCCCGGAGGCCTTACGGGCAATCATGAGAACAAGGGGAACCGATGGACGATCTTCCATATATTTTCATTATCGGCTTCAACAAGACGGCAACCCGCGCGCTCCATCATTTCTTTACGAGCCATGGCTTTCGCGGCGTTCATTGGGACCAGGGAAAACTGGCGCTCGCCATGCACCAAAACCTGATCGAGGGAAAAAGGATTTTTGCGGGCTACGATCACCTGTACAAAGTCTTCAGCGACATGTTCTTCGCCAGCGACACCACGCATATAGAAGCAAACGGCTATTTCAGGAACATGGACCGCGACTATCCCGGAAGCTTTTTCATTTTCAACAACCGGGATACGGAAAAATGGCTGGCGAGCCGCATCAATCATAGCGCGGGCGAGGCGCCGTCGCTGAAGGCCAGAAGCTTCGCGTTTTACAACACCAGCGATGAAACCCGGCTCAAGGAAATCTGGCGCAGCCAGAAGCAGCGCTTTGAGCAGGACGTCCGCGATTATTTTTCCGGCTGCGAAAGATTTCTGGAAATCGATATCGAAAAGGACGACGTGTGTTCAGCAATAGCCAGGCTGCTGGCGATTGAGCTGGATTGCGCCCAGTGGAAAATTCTGGGCCAAACGAAAAAACCGGCGGGATAATCCAACCGCTGAAACACCATGGCCCCGGAGCATCTGGGGAGATGTGATCTCTGGGGCCATGGATTGGGCAGGCTGCCACGTTGTGCTGGCAACCCGCTTAACTAAAGCTGTGGCACGGATATGGTTCCGGCAGCGGTGGGCTTGCGTTAAACCCAGAACCAGAACCAGAACCAGTAGGGCTCGCGGCGGCAGCGCCAGCGCTTGCGGCCATTTATCCAGCGCCAGCGGCACCGTCTGCGCCAGCGGCGAACCCGGCGGCGGCGGTGGTTCCAGCGGTGGTTGGCAAGTTGGACGCCCTCATCCAGTTCGCCCAGTTCATCCAGCTCTTCCGGCTCAAAAGGCTCGTCGGCCGGCGCGCTGAGGTCGGGCAGAACGGAATTGGGCTGGGGTTTTGGCCTCATCGGCACCGCGCCAAGCGCCTCGCGGGGCACTACAGTGGCGAGGCCTGCTGTTGCTGCCACGCCGAGCAGGCCCGTTACAAACAATCTCCTGTCCATGTCGGTCTCCTTTCCTTCTCCCGTTCTAGATTCTCCGGCCCGGCGTGCCTGAGCCGCTGCGGGCATCGATCATGCGCTTTCCGCGCGCCGTCATGACCTGCACGATCATGGCGCGCCCGCTGCGTTCGGCCCTGAACATGTGATAATTGCCGCCGCAGCGCAGCGTTTTCGAAATGCGGTAGCCGTCCTTCTTGAGAAGCCGTCGCGCTTCCTGGCAGCTTATGTCATGGCGCGGCGGGATGTAGATGTAATGGTCAGGGTTTGTGTGGAGGGCGCGGGCCTGGGCAAGGGGAGCCAGTGCCAAAAGGGCGAGTAAACTAACAGGCACGAGGATTTTCAGCATCGCGAGCCATCTCCATCCAGTCAACTCATAACCGTGGACGTTTGAATTGGTTCCGTTCCGTCGGCTCCGCCTGAAAATAATCTTTCCGGGTGCCAACAATCAGGCAAAGCTCCGCCCAAGGCTGTGCCGGGGGAGAAAACGGTTATGCCGCTTTCGAAGGGAGAAAGAAGCGAGGCAGCACCTCAGCTTGTGTCGGGCTTCATCGCCTCCCAGGCCAGACCGTGGCATTCGACGAGCACCTCGTCGACTTCATGCGTGGGCTTCCTGCGGGAGCCGGGCGGACGGCCCGGCCTGAGCGGCGAGGTGAACGTCGGAATTTTTGCGTTCTCCCGTTTCAACCGCCAGCGCGCGAGACGCCGGGCCTGGCGCGGCAGATCTTCGAGCGCGAGTTTGAGGGCCCGGAGCCTCCGGCTGAGGCGATCGGCAGTGATGAGGCCATCGGGCGGCGGGGGAACCACCGCGGGCAGGGGGGAAGGCCATAGGGAGTCCACCCGGGAATCGTCGCCGAAGAAAAGGATACGCGGCGGATGCTTCGTATACTTTACGCGGGGCTGGCTCAGTTCGGCAAAGCGTTTGCGCGGATCGATAAGCTGGAAAGAGGGAGATGAATTCCCGCTGCCTTTCCCGATGACTTTCCCCGAAGGCATGGGACGCGAAGGCACAAGCTTCACCACAAGGCCCCGCGCCGCGATGACCACAAGGCGGCGCACGGCGGATTCCGCCGGCCGGAGGACGCGCAGCACGGCGCGGTGGAGGGGCAGCGGAATCCGGGCAACCGTGACGTCCAGCATGGCGAACAGGGCCTCAATTATCCCCTTGAGCGCTTCGCTGTTGCGTTTGATGGCCGAGTCCCAGTCAATCTTCCAGTTCATGATGCTTCATATCCGCGATAAAGAACAAAACAGGAACATAAATGGCACGATAGGAATATAGATGTCAAGAACAAAAAGACGAAAATTCGGCGATGGATTTTCGCGCCGCTATTCAAAGAGATCGGAATGCGTCCCCGTGCGGTGAAGCGCCAGCACGGCGGGGTCATTTAGGTCATAGATGAGAAGCCAGTCGGGTTCTATGTGGCATTCCCAAAAACCCCGCCACTCGCCTGAAAGCATGTGCGGCCGGTTGCGGGCGGGCAGCGGCGTGTCGCTCATCAGGAGGCCAAGAACGGCATTGAGCTTTTGCATGGCCACGCCCCGTTTCACCATGCGCTTATGGTCTTTCTTGAAAACCGCGCCGTATTCGATCCGTCGCACGGACTAGCGCTTCGCGCCCGTTTTCATGGCGGCGCTGAACTCGTCAAGGCTGACAGCCTTCGCATAGGCCCGCCGCTTCGAAGGCTTCCGCGCATCGCGCAGCACGGCGGCGGTTTCCCTGTTGGGCACGTGGAGCGAAAGGGGGATTCCGCCTTCCTCAACCACGGCCCGGTAGCTCATGTTGATGAAGGTGCTGTGCGACACGCCCAGTCGCTTTAGAATGTTTTCGGCATCCCGCTTCACCTTAGGCTCGATGCGGGCGCGAACGACATCCGACTTGCTGATGGCAACCATGGCTGATATCTCCTGATGTAGCTACAACGTAGCACAGAGCGGACCTGCCCGCAACTCCCGTCTTCATTCAGGAAGTTTGAATCAGTTGTTCTCCAAATGTCGCACGATAGTTTGTTGGTTGCAGAAACACAAAGTTCTCCAATGGCGGACAAAGCTCAAAGGCTCGGGGCGCTTTTACAAAATCATAGATCCGCAAGAGCCTGAAATGTGTTCTCCGTTCAATCGAGAAAAGCCTTTCATTCTCTGATAAGAAAAATGGGGTGGTTGCGTTTCCAAATGTCGTTTTGACTTCAATGAGTCGATCATTGCCTGACACATCGAAAGAATGAATATCGTAACCTAAACCATCTCCACGCTCTTGTGATACGTGGCTAATTTTGCGGGCTAAGTTCTGTCTTCCGGCATTCCAAAGAGTGCGCCTCTCGTTCTCAAGTGCATACTCCTCGCCTCGTTGCCCGAGCTCGCGATTGCGGGCATCGCGAGAGGCAGGGTCGAACTTTCTTATCAATCTGTTGATGTCAGCCTTGCCCATTGGAGGGGCCACACCAAGCATTGGAGGAGGGTCAATAAACAGCGAAGGAGATTCTTGAAAACTCAAAACATCCGGTAAATCAATGTGGGGAACACCGAAATTGGAAAGATATTGTTCGATTGCATCTAGCAATGACTGTTGAAAGTTAGCCAGCGGCTTGTAGCCATCGATTGAAGGTAGGCCAAGTTGACCAAGTACGGCACTGATATTCTGGTGCTTTCTTTCAATGGAAGTTCGAGTACGTCTGGTTGCCTGTTGAAGTTGCCTATTGTGTTCTGCCTTGTTGTATTCCTGTCCTTGTCGATCAAGGCGTAACATTTCAAAGTAATCCGCTACGGCAAGCTCTATCTCCTGAGCGCTCCACTCAGTGCCATATGGATCAGGGGTATCGCTATTCACCACTTGAAATCATGTAGGTCATACTTAATGGCGAACCATTCGATGAAATCAGCAGGCATTTGATTCATACCATAGTGGACAAGGAGATATTCATCGTCAATTCCGGCCATGCCGAGATCAACATAATAATCTCGCAGAAGAAGTCGATTAACTTCTTCGCGCCAAGGCATGAAACTATTGCTAGGGGAGTTCGTGGGTTCCATTGTCAACAACGCCTCAGTGGATTTACCAAATGGTAACTTGGCACGTCTCGTTGCGCAACTGATGTTACGGTTTGATCTTACATCCGGCACCCTGAGTCGGCCCGGCCATTTTTCCGCCTAAAAGCATATAAATTAAGCTTTCGCCACCACATTTTTTCTCCACTGGCATCCCCCAAACCCCTCTGCTATAGACCGCCCGGATTAGGAAGCGCAGCGCGCGGACGTGGTGAAATTGGCAGACACGCAGGATTTAGGTTCCTGTGGGGAAACCCGTGGGGGTTCAAGTCCCTCCGCCCGCACCACTGCGCCGAAGCGGCAGGATTTTAGGTCAAACCGGAAAGACAAAAGACAATGCAGGTTACAGAAACACTGAGCTCCGGGCTCAAGCGCGAATTCAAGGTTGTGGTGGGCGCCGCCGAGCTCAGCAAGGAGCTGGACTCGAAGCTCCACGAGATGGCCGGCCGCGCCAATATCAAGGGCTTCCGCCCCGGCAAGGTGCCCGTGCCCCATTTGAAGCGCATGTATGGCAAGGCCCTCATGGCCGAAGTGGTTCAGAAGACCATTGATGACCAGTCCAAGCAGGTTCTGGCCGAGCGCAACCTGAAGCCCGCCTACCAGCCGGAAGTGAAGCTTCCCGAAGAAGAGAAGGAAGTGAACGCCATCATGGCCGGCGAAAGCGATTTTGCCTTCTCGCTGGCCTTTGAAATCATTCCGACCTTTGAACTGAAGGACGTCTCCGGCGTCGAGCTCACCCGCCATGTGGTTGAAATCGCCGATGCCCAGGTTGATGAGGCCCTTGGCCGTTTGACCGCGCAATACAAGTCCTTTGAAGCCAAGGACGGCAAGGCCGCCAAGGGCGACAAGGTCACCATCGGTTTCGTCGGCAAGGTTGACGGCAAGGTGTTCGACGGCGGCACCGCCGAGGATGTGCCCCTGGAGCTCGGCTCCGGCCAGTTCATTCCGGGCTTTGAGGATCAACTGATCGGAACCAAGGCCGGCGATGAATTGACCGTGAACGTGACTTTCCCCGCCACCTATGGCGTCAAGGAACTGGCGGGCAAGCCCGCCGAGTTCGCCGTGAAGGTGGCCAGCGTCGAGGGCCCCAAGGAAGGCACCGTTGACGATGAATTCGCCAAGAAAATGGGCTTTGAAGACTTGGGCAAGCTGAGGGACATGATCCGTTCGCGCCTCTCCCAGGAATATGCCGCCATGACCGGCATGAAGCTCAAGCGCGACGTTCTCGATGCGCTCGACAAGCTCTACAGCTTCGAATTGCCCCAGCGCCTGGTTGAAGCCGAGTTCGGCGGCATCTGGAGCGCCCTCGTTGCCGAAATGCAAAAGGCCGGCAAAAGCTTTGCCGACGAAGGAACCACCGAAGACGCCGCCAAGACGGAATACCGCGCCATCGCCGAACGCCGGGTCAGGCTTGGCTTGGTTCTCGGCACCCTCGGCGAAAAAGAAGGCATTCAGGTGAACGAGCAGGAGCTGCAACAGTCGCTGATGGCCCGGGCCCGCCAGTTCCCCGGCCAGGAAAAGCAGGTTTTTGACCATTACCGCAAGAACCCCAACGCGCTCATTGAATTGCGCGGCCCCGTGTTCGAGCAGAAGGTCGTCGATTTCCTCGTCTCCAAGGCCAAGGTCACCGAAAAGTCCGTGAGCCGCGAGGAATTGCAGGCCATGGTTCAGGACGATGATGAGGATCACTCCGGCCACGATCACGAGCATGAGGGTCACGACCATGATCATGACCACGCGCACGATCATGACCATGCCGAGGCCAAGCCGAAGAAGAAGCCGGCCGCCAAAAAGGCCAAGAAGAAGGAAGACTGAGTCCTTCAGCAAGCCGGGATTTGCAAGGGGTGGTTAATTTCCACCCCTTTTTCCGTTGAAAATAAAGGGCTTCCCGAAGCGCTATGCGTCACCTATCTATAGGGAAGCAAATTCATCTGATTCACCCAAACCGAGGACTTATATGCGCGATCCCGTCGATTACCTGACCCAGGCATCCTTCTGGCCGTCGGTCATCCAGCAAGAGGCCCGCGGCGAGCGCGTGTATGATCTGCCGTCGCGCCTGCTGCGCGAGCGCATCATTTTCATCACCGGCCCGATTGACGACAATGTCGCCGCCTCCGTCTGCATGCAGCTCCTCTTCCTGGAAGCCGACAATCCCAAGAAAGAGATTTCCATGTACATCAATTCGCCCGGCGGCGTGGTGTCATCGGGGCTCTCGATCTACGACACCATGCAGTTCATCCGCCCCAAGGTTTCAACCACGGTCATGGGGCAGGCGGCCTCCATGGGCTCGCTCCTGCTCACCGCGGGCGAGAAGGACATGCGCTTTGCCCTGCCCAACGCCCGGATCATGGTGCACCAGCCATCCGGCGGCTTCCAGGGCCAGGTGACGGACATCCTGATTCACGCCAAGGAAGTTGAAAGCCTCAAAAAGCGCCTCAACGAGATCTATGTGAAGCATACCGGGCGTGACATAAAAGCAGTCGAAGAGGCTCTCGAACGTGATAACTTCATGACGGCGGAAACGGCCAAGGAATTCGGGCTTATCGACAAAGTTTTGGAAAAGCGGGCGGAACCAAGCGATTCCAAGTAGTTAATGCGGGATTTTAAGGTTAAATTGGGTCCGGTGAGTGGCGTAAAAGGCGGGCTATCAATTTTTGATTAACTCTGGCGGCGCATGCTGGATTGAGTCGCGTTAATTGAGCTAAGTTCGCCTTGTTTGTGACAGTTGAGTGATATCTCATTAAAGGCCTGGCACGTATATTGCTGATGTAGTGCCAGCCGGAATGTTCAAGGAGAAAACATGAGTAAGGCAAGCGCGGGCGACAACAAGAACACGCTGTATTGCTCTTTCTGCGGAAAGAGCCAGCATGAAGTCCGCAAGCTGATTGCCGGACCGACCGTATTCATCTGCGATGAATGTGTTGAACTCTGCATGGATATCATCCGTGAAGAGAACAAGTCATCGCTGGTCAAATCCAAGGACGGCGTGCCTTCGCCCCAGGAAATCCGCAAGGTTCTGGATGATTATGTCATCGACCAGGTCTACGCCAAGAAGGTCCTGGCCGTGGCCGTTCACAATCACTACAAGCGCCTGAACCATGCCGCCAAGAACAATGACGTGGAACTGGCCAAGTCCAACATCCTGCTCGTGGGCCCGACCGGCTCCGGCAAAACCCTGCTGGCCCAGACGCTGGCCCGCATTCTCGATGTGCCGTTTACCATGGCGGACGCCACGACGCTCACTGAAGCGGGCTACGTCGGCGAAGACGTCGAAAACATCATCCTGAAATTGCTCCAGTCGGCCGACTACAACGTCGAGCGGGCCCAGCGCGGCATTGTCTACATCGACGAAGTGGACAAGATTTCGCGCAAATCCGACAACCCCTCGATCACCCGTGACGTGTCGGGCGAAGGCGTGCAGCAGGCTCTTCTGAAAATCATGGAAGGCACTGTTGCCTCCGTGCCGCCCCAGGGCGGCCGCAAGCATCCCCAGCAGGAATTCCTGCAAGTTGATACCACCAACATCCTGTTCATCTGCGGCGGCGCTTTTGCCGGCCTCGAACGCATCATCAACCAGCGCGGCAAGGGGTCCGGCATCGGCTTCGGCGCCGAAGTCAAATCCGTGGACGACCGCCGCACCGGCGCCATGCTGCGCGATCTGGAGCCCGAGGATCTGTTGCGCTTCGGCCTCATTCCGGAATTTGTCGGCCGCTTGCCGGTCATCGCAACCCTGGAAGACCTGGACGAGGCCGCCCTTATCCAGATCCTGACCGCGCCGAAGAACGCCCTGATCAAGCAGTACCAGCGCCTGTTCGAGATGGAAGGCGTCAAGCTCACCTTCCCGGAGGAGGCGCTCCGCTCCATCGCCCGCCGCGCCATTGAGCGGAAAACCGGGGCCCGCGGCCTGCGCTCCATCATGGAACTGATCTTGCTGGAAACCATGTTTGATCTTCCCACCATGAACGGCGTGGAAGAGGTGGTAATTTCCAAGGAAGTGGTTGATGGCGATGCCAAGCCCTTGCTGATCTACGCCGACCGCGACAAGCAGGGCAACGCCAAGCTGGCACCCGCTTCAGCCTGATAAGGACCGAAAAATGGCCAATTCTGGCCATTGAAAAGTTAACGCCGGACCTCCATTTCTAGCCTATTGGTTCGGGTTGTTTCGTGTGTAACGCGAGAGTTGATGCGTGGTGGCCCGAAGGCGCAAGTAGACCGCAGCCCAGGTTTTGGGGGCGGTCGAAACAAGCGGCCAAACCCGCGAAAGGAAGAAAAATGACGAATAAAGTCTCAAAGGCCCCGGCAATCCCCAGCAGCCCGGAAACCCTTCCCGTGCTGCCGCTGCGCGACATCGTGGTTTTCCCCCACATGATCGTGCCGCTGTTCGTGGGCCGCGAAAAATCCATCAAGGCGCTTGAGGAAGTGATGCGCGAGGACAAGCGCATTCTGCTCGTCGCCCAGAAAAATCCGGCTGATGATGATCCATCAATTGATGCGATCTATGAGGTTGGCACGCTTGCCCAGGTCTTGCAGCTTTTGAAATTGCCTGATGGCACCGTGAAGGTGCTGGTCGAAGGCACCGAGCGCGCCAAGGTCGAGCGTTTCACCGCCCACGCCGATTATTTCGAAGCCGAAGTGAAGCTGCTGCCCAACATCATCGCCAACGAGCAGGAAACCGAGGCGCTTGCCCGCACCGCCATTTCGCAGTTCGAAAGCTATGTGAAGCTGAACAAGAAAGTGCCGCAGGAAATCCTCGCCACCCTTGGCCAGATCACCGATCTCGGCAAGCTGTCCGATACCATTGCAGCGCATCTCGCCATCAAGATCACCGAGAAGCAGGAAATCCTCGAAATGCAGTCCGTCCAGGCCCGGCTTGAGAAAGCCTTTGCCGTGATGGAAGGCGAGATTTCCGTGCTCCAGGTTGAAAAGCGCATCCGCAGCCGCGTCAAGCGCCAGATGGAGAAGACCCAGCGCGAATACTATTTGAATGAGCAGATGAAGGCCATTCAGAAGGAACTGGGCGACGGCGAAGAGCGCGACGAAGTTGGCGAGCTCGAGCAGAAGGTCAAGAACACCAAGTTCTCGAAGGAAGCCCGCGAGCGCGCTGAAGCCGAAATCAAGAAGCTCCGGCAGATGAGCCCGATGTCGGCGGAAGCTACCGTCGTGCGCAACTATCTCGATTGGCTGCTCAGCCTGCCATGGGGCGTCAAGAGCAAGGTCAAGCGTGATCTCTCCTTCGCCCAAAACGTTCTCGATGCCGATCATTTCGGCCTCGACAAGGTGAAGGAACGGATCATCGAATATCTTGCCGTGCAAAGCCGCACCAACAAGATGAAGGGTCCGATCCTCTGTCTCGTTGGGCCTCCCGGCGTTGGCAAAACCTCGCTCGGCAAGTCCATTGCCAAGGCGACTGGCCGTGAATTCATTCGCATGTCGCTTGGCGGCGTGCGCGATGAGGCCGAAATCCGTGGCCACCGCCGCACTTACATTGGATCGATGCCCGGCAAGATCATCCAGTCCATGAAAAAGGCCAAGAAGTCCAATCCGCTCTTCCTGCTCGATGAAATCGACAAGATGGGCATGGATTTCCGCGGCGATCCGTCATCGGCCTTGCTTGAGGTCCTGGATCCCGAACAG
>JBBQNU010000017.1:0-28112 GCA_038330285.1 Hyphomicrobiales bacterium
GCCCGAAGCGCCGCCGATAAAGGCGGAAGCGAGAAGCCCGCTGATGACCGAAAGTCCGGCAATTGCGGCAGCAATAAAGGCCATGCTTTCCGGCGTTGTGGCCATGCGGCGGGCGGCAGCGGCGGGAATGACCATGAGGGCAGTAATGAGCAGGAGGCCGACAATTTTCATGGCAATGGCGGTCATCACGGCGATGAGCAGGATAAAACCTAGCTCCACCCGCTCCACCTTCACGCCTTCGGCGCGGGCCAATTCCTCATGCACGGAACTTGCGATCAAGTCGCGCCACATCAAGGCGAGGCTCGCGAGCACGACGCCGGCGCCGATCCAAACGGCAAAAACGTCATAGGTTGAAACGGTCAGCACATCGCCGAAGAGTATATCCATGTGATCGGAGGCGGCACCGGTGGCGAGGCCGACGACGATCAGGCCGAGGGCCAGGGCCGTGTGGGAGAGAATGCCAAGCAGCGTGTCGGTGGCCAAGCCCTGCTGGCGGCGGAGCGCGAGGAGAAGCAAGGCGAGAACAATGGCGGTGACCACGGCGCCGAGCGTCACGTTAAAACTGAAGAGCAGACCAAGCCCCACGCCGAGGAGGCCGGAGTGCGCGAGGCTTTCGCCGAAATAAGCCATGCGCCGCCACACGATGAAACAGCCCACGGGCCCGGAGACAAGGGCAACGGCCACGCCAGCCAAGAGGGCGCGCTGGAAGAAGGGCTCAGTGAGAATGGAGGTCATTGTTTGGGTAGTCCTGCGATACCCTTTTCCTCTCCCCTTTGGGGAGAGGGAGGGGCCCGTCGCGTCAGCGATGGGAGGGTGAGGGGGAGCAGGTCTTGAAATTGAATCACCAACGCCCCCTCAACTTCCCAACACTTGCGTGTTGGGCCCCTTCCTCTCCCCCAAGGGGCGAGGAAAAATTCATTAATGCTTGTGATCATGGTGGTGATGATGCTCATGGGGTTCGTGATCATGATCATGGTGATGGGCATAAGCGGCGATCATGCGCGCCGCCGAGGGGCCAAAGAGCTTGGCGAATTCCGGGTCCTGTTGCACGCTCTCCGGCCCGCCTTCGCAGCAGACATGGCCATTGAGGCAGACGACATGATCGCTTTCGGCCATTACCATGTGCAGGTCATGGCTCACCATGAGAATGCCGCAGCCATGGCTTTTGCGAATGCCGGAAATCAATTCATAGAGTTTCATTTCACCGAAGAAATCCACGGCCTGAACCGGCTCATCTAGAACCAGCAGATCGGGCTTTCGCAACAGGGCCCGCGCCAGCAACGCCCGCTGCAATTCGCCACCGGAAAGAGAGGCGACGCGCGATTCTTTCAAATGGGCGATGCCGACTTCGTCCAGGGCGCGGTCAATCTCCTTGTCGCTTGGCTTCAAGGTAAGCGACAGGAGCCGCTTCACGTTCATTGGCACGTTTGCGGTTTGCGGAAATTGCTGGGGCACATAGCCCACATTCAGGTTGGGCATCCGTTCGATGCGGCCAGACGTCAGCGGACGAAGCCCGAGCATCACGCGCACCAGCGTTGACTTGCCAGCACCATTGGGGCCGATCACGGTGACAATTTCGCCCCGGCGCACATCCAGGTTTACGCGATCAAGAATCAGACGGCCGTTGAGATTGAGCGTCACGTCGCGGGCGCTCAACAACGCGTCATTGGCTTTCAGCATGTCAGGCAGCCCTCGCGCAGGCGCCGCAGGTGCCCGAGATTTCGATCATGGTATGGGCCGGCGAAAATTTCCGCATTCTCGCCTTCTCGGCAACGCGCTCAAAGATCTCCGGCGCATCGAGTTCCGCCACAGTGCCGCAGGTTTCGCAAATCAGCAGCGCCGCAGGCTGGCCTTCATGGGAATGGGAACAGGCGACAAAGGCATTGCGGCTTTCGATCTTGTGGACAAGGCCGTGGGCGAGAAGAAAATCCAGGGCGCGGTAAACCGTTATGGGGGCCGGGCGCGGGCCATGCTCGGCCATGCGCTCGATGATGTCATAGGCGCCAACGGCGGAGTGGCTTTGGGCCACGGAGTTCAGGATTTCACGGCGCTGGCCAGTCAATTTGCTGCCTCGCCGTTCGCAGGTGCGTTCGGCCCGGGCGATCAGGTCGGCGGTGCAATAGGCATGGTCATGGTGGGGATCAAGAAAGCTCATGTTGTTATAATATAACATACTTGCGAGAATTGCTAGTTCCCCGTCTACATAGGCCAAATTGGGGAGTCGCCATGACCGGAAGTGCCAAAGCCATCGTCCATATCGACAATGCCAAGGTGATCGTCACCGAATACCGCTTTGCGCCGGGGGCCAATACGGGCTGGCACCGGCATGGCCATGACTATGTGGTGGTGCCGCTGATGGACGGGAAAGTGAAGCTGGAAACAAAGGATGGCAGCAGCTTTGCCGAGATGAAAAAGGGCGTGCCTTATTTCCGCAATGAAGGCGTTGAGCATGACGTGATCAACGCCAACGACACGGACTATGCCTTCATCGAGATTGAGTTGAAATAAAGCTTTTAAAGTTTGTCATCGCCGGATTTATTCCGGCGACCCATTTTTCCACAGATGCGCCGGTTGAAGGTTGGATCCCCGCAACAAGTGCGGGGATGACAATTCTTGGGGACGTTCAAGCGGCATTCATGTTGAAACTGCCAGAACATGTTTCAAGTTCACCGCCTACATAGGACTCTTGCCCATGATCCGTTTCATCGCTGTTGCCTTCGCTATCCTCACGGTGTCAGCCCCTGCCCTCGCGGTGGAATTTCAGGCCAATGACCAGGGCCAAATCGAGTTTACCATGCCTTCCGACAATGTGGGCTGCATCTATACGCCTGCCGGCGGCACGGATACCTACGAAACAGCCGATGGCGACGCGGAGCTTTCCTGCGACCGGATCGCCCCCAGCTATATCCGCGTGGTCCTGGGTGCATCCGGCATGGCCAAGCGCTACAGCAATGTGGGCGACGCCTCCTGCTGCGGTGCCGAGAATTATTTCGCGTATGGCGAGGTTTGGTCGGGGGGGCCCTTCAGCTGCATCTCTTCCACCACGGGCCTGAACTGCACGCGGGGAACCCATGGGTTTTCGATGAGCCGCAATGCCGTGAAGGTTTACTAGGCTTAGGACCCATTAAATTGCTTGCGGATCAGTTGGTATCTTGATTCTTCCGACTCTGATACATGAGCCCTGATCCTAGATTTCGGAGCCTTTATTGTAAAAAAGAAGGTTTTTTATTTTCACCGATAATATTAAACCGACGAGTGCGAATGTGACGCCGTTGCCTAGCCAAATAGCCGGGGCACTCCGCAACACGCCGTAAAAAATCCAGAGGCTTGTACCAGCCAAGATCATAAGCAGTGTAGTCAGGCTGAAATCATTCGCGCTGCCGGTGCGCCACGTCTTCACAACCTGCGGCAGGAATGCGAGTGTTGCCAGGCTGCTGGCCACAAAGCCTAAATATTCAATGCTGTCCATTGCGAGTTTCTCTCACGGAACATGATCTTTCGTTCCGGACGATAGCAGTATAGTATGCATATAGGCAGTACGTACAAACAGGACATGTAGTATCATGGATGATAGTAGCCCTCGCCGATCAAGTCAGCGGAAGGCTGGTCGTACCGGCTGCGCGGTCGAAGCCACGCTCTCCGTGATCGGCGGCGTCTGGAAGCCAGTCCTGGTTTTTCATCTGCTGAACGGCAAGTTGCGCTTCAACGCCCTGTGTCGCGCCATTCCCTCCGCCACTGCGCGAATGATTACCTTGCAACTGCGTGAGCTTGAAGCGGACGGGATCGTCAAGAGAATTGTGTTTCCCGAAGTTCCCCCGAAAGTGGAATACGAGCTGACAGAACTTGGCCAGTCGCTCGCCCCTGTTCTGCTGAACATGCGGGATTGGGGAGCGCGCCTCCAACAGTTAGATTCGGCGGATGGACAAATGGCAACTTCGGGCTTCAATCAATAAATCCCGAGCCGGAAGTAACGGGCGACACCGTCATCGGATGTTCAAAATCCTCGCCTATCCGCTGACACATGACTATCACGGCCCTTGATACCATTGATATCCCTTCCTTCGAAACGAGGCTTGCCACCTTGGACACGGCGATTGCACCCGACCTTTTCGCGCGCATTAACGCGGAGGTGGCGGCTCTGATCGAGACCGAGCGCAGCTATCTGCCTGCCCACAAGAAGGGCGGCACGGTGGCTTATTCGGTTCTCCGTGAGAAGGCTCCAGCACTGGTGAGCCATTACCATTCCACTGCCATGCGCCGACTCGTGTCGCGCATTGTCGGCGCGGAGGTGCAGCCTACTCCCTTGCACGACGAAAGTTCCTGCTCGGTGCTTTTTTATGAAAAGCCCGGCGACCACATCAACTGGCACTATGACCATAATTTCTATCGGGGCCGCCATTTAACCGTGCTCATTCCAGTGGTGAACCGGGGCCGCGATGGCGGCCTTTCGGCAGCCCGCTTGCTGGCCAAGCAGGGAGGGCATGATGTGGAGGTGGCGACACCGCCCAACCGGCTCATTCTCTTTGAGGGCGCCAAGGTCAGGCACAAAGTTACCCCCATCAGCGAGGGCGAACGCCGCGCCGTGTGGAGCATGACCTATTGCACGGACCCGCGGAATTCCGCCTTTCAGGGCGTGGCGCGCCGGGTGAAAGACACAGCCTTTTTCGGCCTGCGCTCGCTCTGGACCTGAAACCGCCGTTTTCTGGACCTGTCATGGTGCCAGATTCCTGCTAGAAGAGCGCCCTGCCCTGAAAGGAATCTGCCCATGAAAATGACCACCGAGGAAGCATTTGTAAAAGTCCTGCAAATGCATGGGATTGAACATGCCTTTGGCATTATCGGATCGGCGATGATGCCGGTGTCGGACCTGTTTCCTAAAGCGGGCATTACCTTCTGGGATTGCGCCCACGAAACCAATGCCGGGCTGATCTGCGATGGCTATTCCCGCGTCACCGGCAAGATGGGCATGGCGATTGCGCAAAACGGCCCGGGCGTCACCGGCTTTGTGACCGCTGTGAAGACGGCCTATTGGAACCACACGCCGATGCTGCTGGTCACGCCGCAGGCGGCCAACAAGACGATGGGCCAGGGCGGCTTCCAGGAAGTGCCGCAGATGGCGCTGTTCCAGGACATGGTCTGCTACCAGGAGGAAGTGCGCGATCCCTCGCGCATGGCGGAAGTCCTGAACCGCGTGATCCTCAAGGCCTGGCGCGGTTGCGCCCCGGCGCAGATCAACGTGCCGCGTGATTTCTGGACCCAAGTCATCGACATTGAACTGCCGCAGATCGTGCGCTTCGAGCTTCCCCCCGGCGGCAAGGAGGCGATCGCGCAGGCGGCGGCCCTGCTCTCGGAGGCCAAGTTCCCGGTGATCCTCAACGGCGCTGGCGTGGTGGTGGGCGGGGCCATCAAGCAATCCATGGCGCTGGCGGAACGGCTGGATGCAGCCGTGTGCTGCGGCTACCAGCACAATGACGCTTTCCCCGGCAGCCACCCGCTCTCGGTTGGCCCACTCGGCTACAATGGTTCGAAGGGCGCAATGGAACTGATCGCCAAGGCCGACGTGGTGCTGGCGCTTGGCACCCGCCTCAATCCCTTCTCCACCCTTCCGGGCTATGGCCTGGACTACTGGCCGAAGACCGCGAAGATCATTCAGGTCGATATCAATGCGGACCGGATCGGCCTCACCAAGAAAGTCACGGTCGGCATTTGCGGCGACGCCAAGCAGGTGGCGCAGCAGATCCTTGAGAAGCTCTTCCCCACCGCTGGCGATGCCGGCCGGGATGAGCGCAAGGCGGTGATCCATCAGACCAAATCCGCCTGGCTGCAAAAACTTTCCTCCATGGATCATGAGGACGATGATCCGGGCACAACATGGAATGCTGATGCCCGCAAGCGCGACGCGGACCGCATGTCGCCGCGCCAGGCCTGGCGCGCCATCCAGGCGGGACTTCCCGCAAATGCCACGATCTCCTCCGACATCGGCAACAACTGCGCCATCGGCAATGCCTATCCGACCTTCGAGGAAGGCAGGAAGTATCTGGCGCCCGGCCTGTTCGGGCCTTGCGGCTATGGCCTGCCCTCCATCATCGGCGCAAAGATCGGCAAGCCGGAGGTGCCGGTGTTCGGATTTTCTGGCGATGGCGCCTTTGGCATTTCGATCAATGAGATGACTTCCATCTGCCGGGATGAATGGCCGGCGATCACCATGATCATCTTCCGCAACTACCAGTGGGGGGCGGAGAAGCGCAATTCCATTCTCTGGTATGACAACAACTTCGTCGGCACCGAGCTTGATCCGAAACTGAGCTACGCGAAGATCGCGGAAGCCTGCGGCTTCAAGGGCGTTACGGTACGCACGCAAAGCGAGACAACCGCAGCCCTGAAGAAAGCGGCGGAGGACCAGGCAAAGGGTGCCACCACCTTCATCGAAATCATCCTGAACCAGGAGTTGGGCGAGCCCTTCCGCCGGGATGCGATGAAGAAGCCGGTGCCCGTCGCACATATCAGCAAGGCCGACATGCGCCCGCAAAAGGGTTCGGCTTGATACCAAGAGACCCGGCAAAGATGAAACCCATCATCACATTCAACGCCGGTTCCTCCTCGCTCAAGTCTGCGGTCTTTGATGGCCGTCTGGCTCCGTTGCTGGTGAGCAACGTAGCGGGCTATGGCCCTGACGCGTTGCGGGCAGCGCTGGCTGAAATCGAAGGCAAGGGCATTGTGCTGCAGAATTGCGCGGGCGTTGGCCACCGCATCGTGCATGGCGGAACGCGCTACACGGCGCCGGTGCGCGTTGACCAGGCAATTCAGGACGATCTTGAAGCCTTGCGGAAGCTCGCGCCGCTGCACCTTCCTTACGGGCTTGGGGCACTCGCAGCGTTGCGAAAGCTGGCGCCCGATGTGCCGCACATCGCCTGTTTCGATACAGCCTTCCATGCGGGCCGCGACGATCTTCATACGCGGCTTCCGCTGCCGCGCGCCTATCATGAGCGGGGTTACCGCCGCTACGGCTTTCATGGCCTGAATTACGAGCATGTGGTGCGGGAATTGCCGGTGCAAATAGGAAAGCCCCTGCCGCAGCGCCTGCTGGTGGCCCATCTCGGCAATGGCTCCAGCATGTGCGCCATCCTCGACGGCAAAAGCGTTGAAACCACCATGGGTTTTTCCACGGCGGACGGGCTGCTCATGGGCACGCGCACCGGCGCCATCGACCCCGGCGTTCTGATCGCCCTGATGCGCGATGAAGGCCTGGAGGCGGAAGGGCTTGAAGACCTGCTCTACCGGCGCAGCGGGCTTTTGGGTATCTCGGGACTGTCCTCTGACATGCGGGAATTGCTGGCAAGCCCTGCTGTCGAAGCGGCAGAAGCCGTCGATGCCTATTGCTACCAGGCGGCGCGCTATGCCGGGTCGCTGGCTGTGGCGATTGGCGGAATTGACGCGATCGCCTTCACGGGCGGCATTGGCGAGAATGCCGAACCAGTGCGCCGGAAAATCCTGGCGCAGCTTTCCTTCCTCGGACTCTCAGAGCAGAACGTACATGTGGTGAAGGCCAACGAGGAGCTCACCATTGCCCGGCATGTCTCAGCCCTGTTGGGGCAATGACATCGCCAGAAGCAGCGATGCAGTATCAACGATATCTTCCACAGTGGCGCCGCGGGACAGGTCGGAGATGGGCTTGGCGAAGCCCTGCAGGATGGGGCCGATGGCGCGGCAGCCGGAGAGGTGCTGGGTCAGCTTGTAGGCGATGTTGCCCGCATCAAGATCAGGAAAGATGAGCACGTTGGCGCGGCCAGCAACGTCACCCACCTCCGCCATTTTGCGTTGGGCAACACTGGGGGAAAGTGCTGCGTCCCCCTGCAACTCACCGTCGATCAGAATTCCGGGATAGCGCTGGCGGACGATCTGCAGGGCGGCCACTACCTTGTCGGCGTCGGGGTGGTTGCCGCTGCCCTTGGTCGAGAACGACAGCATGGCCAGGCGCGGTTCCTCGCCCAGTACTCTGGCAGCACTCGCGGCGGAAGCGATGGCGATGTCGGCCAATTGCTCCGCCGTGGGCTGCACGTTCACGGCGCAATCGGCGAAGATCAGGCGGCGCTCCGGCCACTGCATGAGAAAATAGCTGGAGGGCGTGGTGGTGCCCGGGGCCAGGCCGATCATCATTTCCCCCGCTTCGATCACCCGGGCGGTAGGGTTTATGGCGCCGGCAACCATGGCCGCCGCGTCGCCCGCCGCCACCATGGCCGCTGCGAGATAAAGCGGTTTGCGGAGAAGGCGGGCGGCCATGGCCTCGGTCATTTTGGGCCGCCTCGCCTGAACCAGGCCGAGTTGGGCGGGGGTTGGTTCGGGCACATCGGGCCCAAACAAAATAGGAACTGCCAGCCCCTGAGCCTGGAGAATTGTGGCGGCGGCCCGAATCCGCTCATCGCCTGCTTCCGGCATGACAATTGGTAAAAATTTACCCTTAATTAGGGCCTTTGCATAATCGATTGCCTGCACGGCTGATTCCCCATAAAACCCGCTAACCGACGCCAAATATCACATTCTTGTCTGCACTTTGCCACATTCTGGCGGCAATCCGCGCCTCAAATTAGTTAACACGTGGGCGGAAATTGCATGTGTTTTGGCGGGTCGGTGACCGATTGAGGGGATCTGGGTATTGAAAAATGCCTTTGTAAGTATTGTGGCCGCGTTGTTGGCCGTGGTTTTGAGTACAGGGGTGCGGTCAGAAGACCTGCGCAGCCTTAAGCTCAACCAGAGCACTGTGGGTTTGCTCGCGAGCCAACCCGGTCTTTCTGAAGACGTGCTCGAGATGGCCAATGCCATGGACCACACGGATGGCTTGCGGGTTCTCCCCATACTTGGCCGCGGCAGTTTGCAATCCATCAATGACCTGCTCTTCCTGCGTGGCGTCGACGTGGCGCTCCTTTCCTCTGACAGCCTTGCCTTTGTCAAAAAGCACGATCTCTACAAGAATGAAACCGGCAAGCTCGCCTATCTTGCCAAGCTTGCAACGCTTAATATCGTGGTCCTGGCCCGCAAGGAAATTTCGAGCGTTGAAAACCTGACAGGCATGCGAATAGCAACTGGCCCAGCCAACAGCGACGAGTTTGTGGCCGCTGAGCTTGTCTTTGATGCGCTTGGAACGAAATTCGAGCGCGTTTCCACCACGGGAAAAAACTCGATCGCGGCCCTGCTTGATGGACGCATCGATGCTGCGGTGTTCGTCGGTACGCCCTCCTACCGCCTGCTGAACTCGATCAAGGCCAACAGCGGCCTGCATATCCTGTCCTTGTCGCTGCCCGAGAGCCTGACGGAAACCTATTCACCGGCGATTCTTGAGAGTTCGGACTTTCCGAACCTGATTGCCGAAGGCACCGCGGTGGAAACGGTGGCCGCGGCATTGATCCTCGCTGTCTTCGATTGGCCTGACCGCAGCGAGCGGTTTTACAAGCTGAAGAAATTCAACAAGGCCCTGCTCTCCACCTATCTCGCCACCCGCACCGCCGAGCAAGGCACCAACTTCTCCGCGGCAGTTCCGGGGTGGAAGCAATACCTGACTGCAAAAGACCTCATGGGCAACATCAAACCGCCCCAACAATCACTTACCATTACGACGCTTCAGTAGGAGGATTCGACCATGAACCATCCCCTTTCAAGGAATGAACTCAGCGCCGCCGGCAATGATTCGGAAAACCAGGAAGGAACACCGGTTCCTTCATGGCTGACTCAGCATTACCGGGATGATGACGCGGAGTTCCTGGTCAATCAGTACCGCCGCAAGCAGGAAGAGGAGCCAGCAGCAGCCTCTCCGCCACCTGAAAACCGGACCTATGAGTATTATCGGCGCAGGATCATGGAGCGGCAGCGTGAGCAACTCGACCAGCAAATGGAACGTGCCCCCATGCCACGGGTTCCGTCCCGGCCGACACTTCCCGTAAGTGAACTTGAAGTGCAGCACCGCCACTATGACCGCGAGCGGCACGAGCAGCCTGTTTCCTATTCCACAACGCCTCCCCGGCCGCGGCTCAAGAAGAGCCTGCTGTTTGCCGGCGTATTTGCTGCCGTCGCAGGGGGTGCCGTTGGCTTCGCGGTCACGAAATACGACCAGATCTCGGATTCGGCCAATGACCTCTACGCCTTCGCCGCAGGCTTTCTGCCTGGCGATTCGGAGACCATGTTCAGTCCCACCGGGTCAACCGGGCAAACGACAATTTCGAAGAAGCCCATCGCCATCGCCTCCCTCGCGGTTTCCGATGTGACGGGCACGTTGAACAGCATGATCCCCCTGGCGCTCAACGCCGAACCAGCCTTTGAGAGCCAGGAACTGGCCATCAAGATCACCGGGCTGCCCGCCTCGGCTTACCTGACGGCAGGAAAGAAGATTTCCGACAATACCTGGATCCTCAAGGACGGCGAGGAAGACGGCATCAACCTGTTCGTGCCGCAGTCAGATACGCCAAAGTTTGACATTTCCGTATCAGCCATCGAGACCAACACAGGTGAACTTGCCGCGCCGGTCAAGGAAATGACTGTGGCCATCGACGACGTGAAGGTTGAGGATCAAACCGCGTTGCAGATCACCCCTGCAAGCGCTCCGCCCGAAACAACCGTCATTCCGGTCACGGCCACCCAGCAGGAAACCATTGAGTCCGCACCGGCGCCGACGGCGTCCATTGCTCCCATCACCCCCATCAAGGCGCCACTTTCGGCTGAGGTCACGGGGCTTCTCGGCAAGGGCGACATGCTGATGAAAACCGGTGATCTGATCATCGCCCGCCAGTTCTACAGCCGGGCTTTCCAGATGGGAGCGGCCGAGGGCGCCATGGGCGTTGCCAAGACCTATGACCCCACGGTTTTCGCGGACATGAAGGTGCAGGGCATCACGCCTGACGCGGTAAAAGCCGCGGAATGGTATGAAAAGGCCAAACAGGCGGGCGTTGCCGAGGCCGATGCGGCGCTCACCACCCTGTCTGCCGCAGCCCAGCCATAACCTGCTGAAACAGGCTCGACTTCCAGGCAGGTTCAAGGCATCTATCGGGATGTTCTGAACCCACCGGAGTTGAGCAATGCGTGCCGCAGACCTGATCGTCAAATGCTTGGAAGCCCACGGCATCGAAAGGGTCTATTGCGTGCCGGGCGAAAGCTACCTGACCCTGCTTGACGCTCTTTACGGCAGCTCCATCGAAATCATCATTTGCAGGCACGAGTCGGGCGCCGGCTTTATGGCCATTGCCGAGGCGCGCCTTACGGGAAAGCCCGCGGTGTTCCTGGTCAGCCGCGGCCCGGGCGCCACCAATGGCTCCATTGCCGTCCATGTTGCCGAACAGGATGCAACGCCGGTGCTGCTCTTCATTGGCCAGGTCTCGCGCACCGAACTTACCCGCGGGGCTTTCCAGGAAGTCGATTACCGGCAGTTCTTTGGCGGCATGGCCAAGGGCATCTATGAAGTCCATGAAGGCGACAAGATCGGCGAGATCGTCACCCGTTCGCTGCGCCTCGCCGCCGAAGGCAAGCCGGGCCCTGTCATTATTTCGCTCCCCGAAGACATGCTGAGCGACGAGGCCGGGGACACCATCCCCTCCCCCTTCCCACTTGCTGTGGCCCACCACGGCCCTCAAGACATCTCCGCCATCCAGGCGATGATTGACGAAGCCGCCCATCCAATCATTGTGGCCGGCGCCCTGCTGCGCGGCGCCAGGGGGGCGCAAGCCCTGCACCGGTTTGCCGAGGCCTTGCGCATCCCGGTTGCCGTCACCTGGAAAAACCAGGACATTTTTGACAATGGCTCGCCGCTCTACGCGGGGCACCTAGGTTTTGGAAACCCGCCGAAGCACCGGCAGGTGCTGGCCAATTCCGATCTCATCATCGCGGTGGGAACGCGGCTGGGCGATGTTGCCAGCCTCAACTACAGCTTTCCTACGGCGCCGCAGCCCAAGCAGAAGCTCATCCATATCTATCCCGACGGGGAAGCCATCGGAAAAATATTCCGGACCGATTTCGGCCTGATCGCCGATCCTGCGGCGGTTCTCACCGACCTCGCGGCACATCCCCGGGTGGTTTCTTCGGCGCGCGAGTCGTGGCGCTCTTCAATCAATGAGTTCGTGCGTGAATTCCAGCGCTTCACTTCGCCGGAGCCCAACGACGCGGTGGATTTCGGCAAGGTGGTGGTGTCCATCGCGGCGCAGGCGCCGGACAACGCGGTGATCACCACGGATGCGGGCAACATGTCCACCTGGGTGCACCGGCACTGGGTGATGACGCCCAAGAACACCTTGCTTGGAGCCATTGCCGGGGCCATGGGCTTTGGCGTTCCCACCGGGGTGGCCGCCGCGATTGCAGACCCCACGCGGATGGCGATTACATTCGTGGGCGATGGCGGCGTGCTGATGACGGGTCAGGAACTGGCAACAGCGGTCCAGTATGGCGCAAAGCCAAAGATCGTCATTTCCGACAACGGGATTTACGGCACCATCCGCACCCATCAAGAACGGCAATTTCCGCACCGGGTGTCGGGTACCGATCTGGTCAATCCGGATTTCACCCTGTGGGCCAAATCATTCGGCGTGTTTACCGCGACCATTACGCTCGGCGATGACATCGACGCGAAGGTCAAGGAATTCCTGGCCCATGACGGCGCCGCCGTGCTGCATGTCAAATCCAGCAAGGAAGCCCTGTCGGCGTTTACGACCTTGAGCGCCTTGAACTAGGACGATGAGCGTCCGAACAGGGCGTTGTAGAGTTTGCGGTCGCGGCCATAGACATCGGGGCGGAATTCGATGCCGTTTTCACCCTTGAAGGCGGTGGAATAAACGAGATGCACCGGGATGTGGTTGGGCAGGCTGACGCGGGTGAGCTTGCCGCTGGCCAGAACGCCATCCACCAGCGCATCACTCCAGCCCGGAACTTCGCCAATAATTTTGTGGGCCAGTTCAATGGGCCGTGAAAGCCGGATGCAGCCATGGCTGAAGGCCCGCGACGTCGAGGCGAACTTGTCCTTGGCGGGCGTGTCATGCAGATAGATGTTGTGCTTGTTGGGCAGCATGAACTTCACCTTGCCCAGCGCGTTCTTCGGCCCGGGCCTTTGCCGGAAGGTAAAGGGGAATTTCCCGGGGCCATAGGCATCCCAATTGATGGAGCCCCAGGAGGACAATTTGCCGTTCACAAAGACATCAAAATCTTCCGCATAGGCAAAGGGATTTGCGCGCAGCTTCGGGAGCATTTCCTGGGTGGCGATGGAATAAGGCACGGTCCAGGTTGGGTTGAGTTCGACATATTCCATCTCGTCGGAGAATTCCGGCGTCTGGGTGCTGGCGGCGCCCACGACCACATTCATGCGCTCAACGATGACCGAGGATTGCACGCGCTGCAATTCGAAGGCCGCGAGGTTGACCAGAAAATGATCCTGCCCCAGCGTGTCCGGCATCCAGCGCCAGCGCTCCATGTTCAGCATGATCTGCTTGATGCGGTCTTCCGGCGTCACATCCATGGCCATGACCGACTGCTTGCCGATCAAACCCTTTGCCTCAAGGCCATGGCGCTGCTGAAATCTTTGCACGGCGATTACAAGCTGCGCGTCATAGACCGGAGAGTTGGTGACCTCCCAATCATAGTCGCCAGTCAGCGCCAGCAACGACCTGATTTTGGGAACGCGCGGATCGCTCATGCCCGGCTTCAGCGCTGCACCTTGTTCTATGAGCGGCCAGCCGCCCTCGTCAGCCTGGGTGGAATAGATCCGCATCATCCTTTTCAGCGCCTGGTAGTGTTCATTATGCGGCTCAAAGCTGGATAAAAACGCCCCAGGATTGCGCTGCTTGTTGAGCTCGGTCAGGACGCGCAGCACATCAATGGACTTGCGGCTGCGGAACAGGCGGGGGTCAACCTTCTGCGGCGCCACGCGGCCGATTTTGAGATCGGCGGCATAGGCCACGAAGAAGGCCGAATAATAGAGCTCTGCCTGGGCAGCGGAACGGGGATCATCGGGATCAACGCTGTCGCGCACATCAATGAGCGTGTCGACGGGGTAGTCATCAGGATTGAGGCCATCAAACTGGGCATCTTCCAAGCGTTGTATGAAAGGCGTCATCCGCCCCGTGCCCACCCAATAGATGGAACCGCCATTATCCAGATAATGGGCTTTGAGCGCATCCTTGATGCGTTCAATCGGCAAGGGCTGGCGTTCGGGAGAGTTCAGGATTTCAGCCAGTGCCGCCGAAACGCCCTCATAACTTGGCACACGATCACCCTTGCCGGCTAAGGCTTGCTGGCCGGCCAGCAGGAAAAGCAGGATTGAAAGTGACCGTAAAATCAAGCGCATGAAATCTCCGCTGCCTTTAGGCTAAACATTGAGCAGCAGAAACTCCCGCTCCCAGGAGCTGATGACCTTGCGGTAGTGCTGCATTTCCTCGAACTTCACGTCCTGATAGGCGGTGACGAATTTCTCACCCATCACCTGCTTCAGCGACTTGGTATAGTTCAACTTATCCAGGGCCTCGTCGAGATTGATGGGCAGGGTATGGGCGTAGCGATAGGCCGAACCAGTCACCGCCTCTGACGGCTTGATGCGCTCAACCATTCCCAGATAGCCGCAGGCAAGGGAAGCTGCGAACGCCAGATAGGGGTTGGCATCGGCACCGGGAACGCGGTTCTCCACCCGCAGGTTTGCCGGGTTTGAACTGGGGACACGCAGGCTCACAGTGCGGTTATCGATGGCCCAATGGACGTTGGTGGGCGCATCCGACTCTGGAACCAGCCGGCGGTAGGAATTCACATTGGGCGCACAGAAGGGCAAAGCCGCCGCAAGATAGCGCTGCAAGCCGCCGATATGATTCAGGAAAAGTTTGGAAGGCTTGCCATCCAGCCCCGCGAAGATGTTTTTTCCCGTTTTATTATCCAGTACCGACTGGTGAATATGCATGGACGAGCCCGGTTCATTTTCATGGGGCTTGGCCATGAAGGTTGCATACATGTCATGCTTCAGGGCCGCCTGCCTGACGGTGCGCTTGAACAGGAACACCTGATCGGCAAGTTCCAGGGGATCGCCGTGATTGAAATTGATCTCGAGCTGGGCGGGGCCGCTTTCATGGGACAGGGTATCGACATCCAGTTCCTGGGCTTCGCAATAATCAAAGATATCCTCGACAATGGGATCAAAATCATTTGCGGCGTCAATGCCATAGGCCTGGCCGCCGGATTCCTTGCGGCCCGAGCGGCCAATGGCGGCCTCAATCGGATAATCGGGATCGAGGTTTTTCTTGCAGAGATAAAATTCCAGTTCCGGCGCCACAACGGGGCGCCAGCCCTTGGCTTTATACAAACCGAGAACCCGCTTCAGCACGTGGCGCGGCGAAATCTCGACGGGCTCATCATTCAAATGAAAGGCATCGCAGATCACCTGGGCGGTGGGCTCGGTGTACCAAGGCACCATGCGCGTGGTTTCAGGGTCTGGCTCCATGTAAATGTCGATGGCGCTGTCGCTCACCGCGGTGGTTTCTGAAACAAAGCGGCCATTGATGGTGAGCGTAAAGACTTCCTCGGGAACCCGCAGCCCGCGGGACCTTTGCCCTTGCATGAATTTCTTCGGCGGGAGGATCTTTCCCCGTGCCGTTCCCGACATGTCCGCCACAAGGCACTCCACCTCGCTGATCTTGTTTTCGGTGATGAATTCCTCAAATGTCGAGCGGGCCATGACTATCCATGAATTGTTGCGCCAGGGCATTGTAGCGCGCCTTCTTGACCAAGCAAAAGGGGGTCCGCTAAAGCTTTTGCCATGGTTAAATCAATCGACGCCAAGTCCTACTATGAAGCAACCGCCAACCTTCAGATAAGCTGTGAAAGCCTCAAGGGTGAGGTTACCGCCGATGTCTGCGTCATTGGGGCCGGATATACCGGGCTTTCAGCAGCCCTGGAGCTGGCAAGTGCGGGCTACAAGGTTGTGGTCCTTGAAGCGGAACGTATCGGATACGGCGCATCAGGGCGCAACGGGGGGCAGATCTGCACCGGGTTCTCCTCGGGCCAGAAAAAGATTGAAAACCAGCTAGGCAAGGCTGATGCCATCAAGTGCTTTGCCCTGGCTGAAGAGTCCAAGGCGCTGATGCGGCAGCGCATCACCGAGCACAAGATCGATTGCGATCTCACCTGGGGCTACATGCACGGCATTCCCAAGGCCCACCAAATGGATGAGCTCAAGGCCTGGCGCGATGAATATGAAGAGTTGGGCGTCAAGGGCATCAGCCTTCTGAGCAAATCTGAGCTGGAGCAAAGACTCGGCACCACGATCTATCACGGGGCGCTGCGCGAGAGCGAGGCTGGGCATATTCATCCCCTGAACTATTGCCTGGGGCTGGCGCGGGCCGCGGTGAAAAGCGGTGCAATAATCTATGAGAACTCGGCTGTGACCGAAGTACATACGGGTGCCAATCCCTGGGCCCGGACAGTGCAGGGCTTGGTCAAGGCGAAATTCATGATCATTGCCGGCAATGCCTATCTCGGGCGCACCGTGAAAGCTCTGGCGGGCCGCGTGATGCCGGTTGCGAGCTACATCATTGCCACGGAACCTCTGGGGGAGAACCGGGCGAAATCTCTTATTGCCAACAACGAGGCGGTGGCGAACACCAATTTCATTGTGGATTATTTCCGGCGCTCGAACGATCACCGCATGCTGTTCGGCGGGCGGGCAAGCTATTCGACCATGGAGCCGCCAAGCCTTGCAGAATACATGCGGCCGCGCATGACCCATGTATTCCCGCAGTTGAAAGATGTGAAAATCGATTATGCCTGGGGCGGCTACATCGCCATCACCTCCAACCGCATCCCCGATTGCGGGCGGCTGTCGCCAACGGTCTATTATGCCCACGGCTATTCCGGTCAGGGCGTGGCGCTGACCGGGCTCTATGGAAAACTGATGGCGGAGGCGATCCGCGGCACGGCAGAACGCTTTGACCTTCTGGCCAAGGTCAAGCATCTCCCCTTCCCCGGCGGGGCCATGCGCACCCCCATGCTGGTAGCGGCCATGATGTATTACCGGATCAGGGACGCGCTGAGCTAGGAGCCTGGCTTACTTCATCAATTCAAACGCCTTGGCGTAGTGGCAGGTGCCAGGCTTGCCGGCAAGCGAACCATCGACCAATTCCAGCCCCATAAAGGCATCGTATTGATTGAAGGCGCACGACAGGTTTGTGGCCAAGTCATGCCTGAAACCGAAACGGGGATAGAAACCGACGTGGCCGAGGACGATGATTGCCGCCTGCCCGGCTGATTTCATTTCCTTGATCCCGTGACCCACCAATTGCGTGCCAATGCCCTGGTTCTGGCGGTTTGGGGTCACGCACATGGGCCCCAAGGCCACGGCATCAACCCGCTTTCCGTCGATCATCAGGTAAAGCGGGCTGAAGAGGATATGGCCAACAACTTCGTCGCCATCGAGAGCGGCGAAGGACGCAAAAATACTGGCATCACGTTCAAGATTCCTGATCAGCCGGGACTCCGTGTCACCCTTGAAGGCAAGGCGATTCAGTTCCAGCACCGCTGGCCGATGGACCGGCAGTTCCCGGACGATCTTCATTCCGGCATTGCTGCCGCGCGGGCGCCGCGCTGCCAGGCTTTCAGGCAGAGATATTCCATGATGAGGGATGCGCCGGCGATCGAAGTGATATCCGCATGGTCATAGGGTGGCGACACTTCCACGACATCCATGGCGACAAAGTTCACATCGGTGAGCTTGCGGATGACGCTTGCCGCCTGGTGGTAACTCAATCCGCCCGCAATGGGTGTGCCGGTTCCCGGAGCGATCGAAGGATCGAGGCAATCAATATCAAAGGTGAGATAGGCCTTCGATTTTCCAACCTGCTTCTTGATGATTGCGGCCAATTGGTCGCTCGTCGAGTCATGGACCTCATCGGCATAGATGATGCGGAAGCCCATTTTGGTTTCGCCAACAAAGGTGGTGCGGATGCCGAGTTGCACGGATTTCCGCGGATCGATCAGTCCCTCGCGCACGGCATAACCGAACATCGTGCCATGATCGATGCGGCCACCATCATCAACTTCAACGTCCCGGTGGGCATCGAAATGCACCAGCGCAAGGGGGCCATGCTTCTTGAAATGGGCCTTGAGGATCGGATAGGTCACATAGTGATCGCCACCGAGGGACACCATTTCGGCGCCGGAGCTGATGATTTCGGTGGCATGCTTCTCGAGCGTTTCGGGGAAATTTTCCTTGCGGCCCCAGTCAAAAAAACAATCGCCGTAGTCGATCACGCCCAGGGTTTCGAAGGGATCGAACATCCAGGGCCAGAACGGACCCCAGGCGTTTTCGGCGGAGGCCTTGCGGATGCCTTCAGGCCCGAAACGAGTGCCTGGCCTATGGGATACGGCTTGGTCAAAGGGAATGCCGGTGACAGCAATATCAACGCCCTTGAGGTCGCGGGTATATTTGCGGCGCATGAAAGAAAGCGCGCCGGCATAGGTTGGCTCCCACTGGGTGCCCTTGATGGCGTCGCGGCGAAAGGCTTCATCGCCCGGCATGCGGGTCATCTTGTCGATTTCGAGGGCCATGCTTTACTCCGTAAGGACGAGGGAATCGTCGGGCAGCCAGGATACCCAGATGGACTGGCCGCGTTCTACACCGGAGCCGCCGGTGCGCGAGTCATTCTGCACGTTCACCTGCAGGTCAGGCCCGCCCTTGATCGAGACGACGATGTGGCTGGTGTCACCATAATAGGCGACGTCACGCACCTTGCCCGCGACCTTGATGAGGCCCGCGGCCTTCGGTTCGGTCTTGGAAATTTTCAGTTTTTCCGGCCGCACGGCAACGGCAACCGTATCGCCACAGATCTTGTCTGTTTCAAAGGTCAGCTTTCCAAGGCCCTTGGCCTCGCAGGTGATGGCTTTTGCCTTTTTGCTCAGGACCTTGGCATCGATCAGATTCACCTTGCCAATGAAGTCCGCCACGAAGCGGGTCGCCGGCTGCTCATAAAGTTCAGAAGGTGTGGCCACCTGTTGCACCGCGCCCTTGTCGATCACCGCGATGCGGCTGGCCATGGAGAGGGCTTCATCCTGGTCGTGGGTGACGATGATGAAGGTAATGCCTACGGTTTCCTGGAGCCTAGTCAGTTCCATGCGCATGTCATCGCGCAGTTTCGCATCCAATGCCGAGAGCGGCTCATCCAGCAGCAGAACCTTGGGGCGCTTCACGAGGGCGCGCGCCAACGCCACGCGCTGACGCTGGCCGCCGGACATCTGGTCGGGTTTTCGCTTTGCAAGATGTGAGAGTTTCACCATCTCAAGGGCTTCCGCCGTGCGGCGCTTGGTTTCGTCCTCCGGAACCCCGGTCACCCGCAGGCCATAGGCCACGTTGTCTTCCACCGTCATATGCGGAAACACGGCATAGGACTGGAACACCATGTTGGTGGGGCGCTTGTTTGGGGGCGTCAGGGCCATGTCCTGGCCGCCGATGATGATCTGGCCCTCGGTCGGGGTTTCCAGCCCGGAAATCATGCGCAGCAAGGTGGTCTTGCCGCAGCCCGAGGGCCCGAGGAGCGCAAAGAACTCGTTCTGGGCAATGTCGATGTGGATGTTATCGACGGCTATGACGCCACCCGGAAATTTCTTGCTGACGCCGCGAATGGATACAATTGGATCAGTCATCATCACCCTTTGCCGGATTTTTCCGGCGCTTGAAGTTTCATGGCGAGCACGGTCGCCACCACGGTAATCACGATCAGCACGGTGGAGGCCGCATTGATTTCGGGTGAGACGCCGCGGCGGACGAGGGAATAGACCTTGACCGGGAAGGTCACGGTTTCCGGTCCCGAGGTAAAGAAGGTAATCACGAAGTCATCGAGGGAAAGCGTGAACGCCAGCAGCGCGCCCGCCACCAGTCCCGGCATCATGAAGGGCACGATCACCTTCCAGAAGGTCTGCCACTCGCTGGCGCCCAAATCCTTCGAGGCTTCTTCCAGTTGCCGGTTGAATCCCACAAGGCGCGAGCGCACGACAATGGCAACAAAGGGGAAGCAGAAAGCCACATGGGCGATGATGATGTTGGACAGGTTCAGCGGCCACGGCAACGCAACGATCGCCCCCATCATGCCGGTCTCGTTGAAGAACAGGAGCAGCGCCACGCCCATGCAGATCTCGGGGATAACGATGGGCAGACCCATGAAGGCTTCATAGGCGCCCTTGAAAGGAAAGCGGAAACGCCACAGCATGAGCGCCACCATGGCGCCGATCACCGTGGAGATGATGGTGGCAATCAAGGCGATCATCAGGGAATTGACCATGGCCTCAATGAGGGCGCTGTTATTCCAGGCCTTGACGTAGTTATCGAAGGTGAAGCCGCGCCAGACAATGCCGCGCTTGTCGGTATTGAAGGAGAAGGCGACCAGCGTGATGATGGGTACATAAAGCATGAAAAAGATTACGCCGAAGAGAATTTTCAGCCACAGCCTGTTGCCGTAATCGAGGGGGCCGGAGCCGGGTTTCATCTGCTCAGCCATTACACATCAACTCCAGCACTGCGTTTGGCAATAAATGCCCGCAGCATCAACGCCGCAAAAGTTGCGTACATCAGCATGAAGGAAAGTGCTGCGCCAAAGGGCCAGTCATTAGCCGCCTTGAACTGGCGCTCGATGACGTTGCCGATCATGATGGCGTTGGCCCCGCCGAGGAGATCGGGCGTCAGAAACGAGCCGAGGCAGGGAATAAAGACAAGGATGACGCCGGTTATGATGCCCGGCATGGTGAGCGGCACGGTTACCTTCAGGAAAGTCGTGAACTGTGAAGCCCCGAGATCGAGGCTCGCTTCAAGGAAGGATTTGTCGAGGCGTTCGATGGTAGCGTAAAGCGGCAGCACCATGAATGGCATATACACATAGACAAGGCCGAAAATGACGGCAAAATTGTTGTAGAGCATGTCATAGGGGCCAAGGCCCACGGTGCCTAAGGCGAGATTCACATAGCCCTGCGACCGGAATACCGCAATCAGCGCGTAAGTGCGGATGAGAAGATTAATCCAGAACGGCAGGACCACAAGCAGCAGAAGCAAAGGCTTCCAGCGTTCTGAGGCAAAACAGATGCCAAAGGCGATTGGGTAGGCTGTCACCAGACACAAGACAGTTGCCAGCGCGCTGACCCAGATCGATTTCCAGATGATTGTGAGGTAGAGCGGATCAAGGCTGCGGATATAGTTCACAAGGCCCGGCGTATAATCATATTCGGTGATCGAGACTTCCCCGTTGATCACCGCCTTGCCGCCGAAAGACATGACGAAAAGAAATCCTAAAGGCAGGATGAAGAATACGAGAAGCCAGAACGTGCCGGGCCCGGCGAGGGTCCAAAAGACGCTTCTGTTGTCTTTCCAGTTATCCAAGACGCGCCTGCTCTCCCCTACCCCAGCGATCCCTGAATGCTAGCCAATAAGAACGGGGACGGCAAGCTGCCGTCCCCGCAAAATGCTTAGGACGCTATTAGGCCGCCTGAATGCGCGTCCAGATTTCGTCGCGCACCTTGGTTGCCTCTTCGCCGAGATAGAGGCTGGGTTCGCATTTCGCGACGATTTCCGCCGACGGGAAAATCGAGGGATTTTCCGTATAGGACTTGTCCATCAGCGCCTTGGCCGCCGCGTTCGGCGTGGCATACTTGATGGTATCGGCAATGTGCTTACCGGCTTCGGCATTGAGAACGAAGTTCAGGAAGGCGTGGGCGTTTTCCGGATGGGGAGCGCCCGTGGGGATTGCCATCGTGTCCTGCCAGAGCAGCGAGCCTTCGGTTGGCACGGCATAGGCAAGATCCTCGTCCTCGGCCATGACCTGAATGATGTCGCCATTCCATTCCTGGCAGGCATCAACCTCGCCAGAAGCGAGCAAGTCCTGGCCGTTGTCATCGGCGAAGACCTTGACGTTCTTCTTTTGGGCGATCAGCAATTCCTCGGCTTTCTTGAGCTCCGCGGGATCAACCGAATTGAAGGAATGGCCAAGATATTTGAGGGTCACGCCGATCACGTTCTGGGCGTCGCCGAGGAGCGAGATGCGGCCGGCGTGCGTGTCGCTGTCGAGCAGGATCTTCCAGCTATCGACCAGCCCACCTTCAACTTTTGACTTCCGGTAACCCACGCCCAGGGTGCCCCACATGTAAGGAATCGAATGCTTGCGGCCCGGATCGAAGCTCGCCTCCTGAAATGGCTTGTCGATGTTGGCCATGTTGGGAATTTTCGAATGATCGAGCGGGATCACCATGTTCGCCTTGATCATGCGCTCAAGCATGTCATTGGTGGGAACGATCACGTCATAGCCGGGATTGCCGCCCTTGAGCTTGGCAAAAAGCTCATCATTGTCGGCAAAGAGGTCGAGCTTGGCTTCAATGCCGGTGGCCTTGGTGAAATCGGCCAGGGTGTGCTCGCCGATATAGGTGTCCCAGTTATAGAGGTTGAGCTTTTTCTCCTCCTCGGCAAGGGAGAAGCGCGGCAGCAGCGTCATGCCGGCGAACATGGCGCCGGTGCCCTTTAAAAGGGTGCGGCGACTGGGAGAAAATTTGGGGCGAAAAGTTGTCATGGATGTTCCTTTCAAGAAGATGACAGGCTTGTTATAAGCTTGTCACTTTTCTTCACAAATTCAACTAAATGCTGAGCAATTCACATCTCAGCCTTAACGTCCGCATAGGTCGCATCAAGGGCCAGGCGTGCCAGCTTAACCATTTCATCGATCTCCTTTTTGGTGATGATGAAGGAGGGCGCCAGGACCATGGTATCCCAGCAGGCCCGCATGATCAGGTTGTTCTTGAAGCAATGATCGCGGCAGATCGTGCCCACCCGGCCTGAATCCTTAAAGCGTGCCCGCTTGGCCTTGTCGCTGGACAGTTCAATGGCGCCGAGGAAGCCCATGGCGCGGGTTTCGCCCACGATGGGATGGTCATTCAGGCTGGCCAGGGCCTTGGCAAAATAAGGGCTGAGTTCGGCCACCCGCTCCACCAGTTTCTCGTCCTCGATGATCTCAATGTTTTTCAAGGCAACGGCGGCTGCCACGGGATGACCCGCATAGGTCATGCCATGGTAAAATTCACCGCCCAGCCCGAAGAAATCCTTGAGCAGCGTATCGGCAAAGGCCACGGCGCCTATGGGCTGGTAGCCCGATGACAGGCCCTTGGCCATGGTAACGATATCCGGCTCAAAGCCGAGGGACTGGAAGCCCCACCACTTGCCGGTGCGGCCAAAACCGCAGATCACTTCATCGGAAATAACCAGCACGCCATATTTCCGGCAGATGCGCTGCACTTCCGGCCAATAGGTTGTGGGCGGAATGAGGACGCCGGCTGCCCCCTGGATGGGTTCGCCAATAAAGGCCGCGACATTTTCCGGGCCTACCTCGAGGATTTTCTTTTCCACGGCGGCTGCCGCCTCAAGGCCGAATTCCTCGGGCGTCTTGTCGCCGCCGAAATCATACCAATAGGGCTGCTGGACATGGTGGAAGCCTGGGAACTCGGTTCCCACCTGCTCATGCATGCCGGCCATGCCGCCCAGATTTGCGGCCACCATGGTTGAACCGTGATAGCCCCTGACCCTGCCAATGAAATGCTGGCGGTAAGGCTTGCCCTTCAGCTTCCAGTAGTGGCGCACGAAACGCACGATTGTGTCGTTGGATTCCGAGCCGGAATTGGTGAAGAAAATGTGCTGGAAGCGCTTGGGCAAGACGGACGAAATCTTGGCCGCAAGTTCGGTTGTAGGCACCGTCGTGGTTTTGAAGAAGGTGTTGTAATAGGGCAGATCCAGCATCTGCCGGTAAGCCACTTCGGCCAGCTCCTTGCGGCCATAACCCACGTTCACGCACCACAGGCCGGAAAAGCCGTCGAGAATCTTGGTGCCCTTGCCATCCCAGATATAGATGCCGTCGGCATGGGTGATGACCCGGGGGCCGCCTGAGGCGTGAAACGCCTTGTGGTCGGTAAAGGGGTGAAAATGATGGTCGATGTCGTGCTGGACGACTTCAGCGATATTGATGTTCTTTTGATGTGCGGACACAGGTTTTCTCCAAAATTGATTGAGGGATAGAATTCACAATCTGGAGGTGTGCTAGGGCTTGAAGCCGATGCGGGCGCAATTCACCATGACTTCGTCGTGCCGGTTCCGGGTCCAGATGGGCAGGACTTGGCCGGAGGATGTCATATGGCAGCACATGGCTGAACCCAACAGTTAACGGCGCTTTTTTGCAACCTGACGGCGGATGCCGATGATTTGCTTGCAGAAGTTCAATTATTGCGTTCATATTGCAGCGCAACAGCAGGGGGAACTGGCAGGACGATGAGCTTCAACGAGATGTTTGCGCCAAATGGCAGCGTGCGTGCTCCTTACGCCCGCGTGGAAAAATGGCTAGAAAATCTGGGTAATGAAGTGATTGAACGGGCCTTGCGGGAATCCGAAGCGAGGTTCCGGAGGCAAGGCATTACCTTCGCAGTCTATGGTGATGACAAGGCTTCGGAGCGCCTGATCCCCTTTGACATTGTGCCGCGGATTTTTTCGGCCACTGAATGGCGCAGACTTTCAGCGGGCATAGAACAGCGGGTGCGCGCCATGAACGCCTTCCTGCATGACCTCTATCACCGCCAGGAAATTCTCCGGGCCGGGCGCATTCCCTATGACGTGATCATCCAGAACGAGGCCTTTGTGCCGGAAATGGTGGGGGTCAATCCGGTGAAGGGCATTTACGCCCATGTCATGGGCATCGATATCGTGCGCGTGAACGAGAATGAATTTTATGTCCTAGAGGACAATTGTCGGACGCCGTCGGGGGTTTCCTACATGCTGGAGGACCGGGAAGCGATGATGTTTCTTTTCCCGGAGCTTTTTGCCCAGCAACGGGTGGCCCCGGTTGAAAATTATCCGGCCATGCTGCGCAAGACCCTGGATAGTGTGGCGCCATCTACCACACGGAATGAACCCACAGTTGTCTTATTGACCCCGGGCATCCACAACTCGGCATTTTTTGAGCATGCCTTTCTGGCGGATGAAATGGGCGTTGAACTGTGCGAGGGCGATGATCTTTTTGTTTCCGACGGCTGGCTCTACATGCGCACGACGCAGAAGCCACGCAGGGTGGACGTGGTCTACCGGCGCATTGATGATGCCTATCTCGATCCGCTGGCCTTCCGCCCGGATTCCAACCTCGGGGTTCCGGGAATTTTTGACGTCTACCGGGCGGGCCATGTGACTCTGGTGAATGCGCCGGGCACGGGCGTTGCCGACGACAAATCGATCTACACCTACATGCCCGAAATCATCCGGTTCTATACCGGCGAGAAGCCGTTGCTCAACAATGTGCCGACCTGGCGCTGTTCCGAAGCGGACGATCTCAAATATGTGCTTGAGCATCTGGCGGAACTGGTGGTGAAGGAGGTTCATGGCTCCGGCGGCTACGGCATGCTGGTGGGGCCCACTTCCTCCAAGGCCGAAATTGAACTGTTCAGCGCCAAGGTCAAGGCGCGGCCGACAAACTATATTGCCCAGCCCACCCTTGCCCTTTCGGCGGTTCCCACTTTCACCAACTCGGGCATCGCGGCACGCCATGTGGACTTGCGGCCCTTTGTTTTGTCGGGCGACCAGATCCGCATCACGCCGGGCGGCCTCACGCGCGTGGCGCTCAAGGAAGGCTCGCTGGTGGTGAACTCCAGCCAGGGCGGCGGCACCAAAGACACCTGGGTTCTGGAGGACTAGGCCATGCTGGGACGCACCGCCTCATCGCTCTACTGGATGTCACGCTACGTGGAGCGGGCGGAAAACATGGCGCGCCTGCTCGAAGTGGGTTACCGCATATCGCTGATGCCGGGGGCCATTGAAGGGCACCGGGATGAATGGCGCTCGACACTGACCAGTGCGGCCTGTGAACACAGCTATACGGAGAAGCATGGGGACATTGACGGGGCGAAAGTCATTCATTTCCTGCTGTTTGATGAAAGCAATTCTTCGAGCGTGAAATCCTGCCTGAAGACGGCGCGCAACAATGGCCGGGCGGTGCGGACAGCGCTTACCCGCGACGTGTGGGAAAGCCTCAATTCGACATGGAATGAGCTGGCGCATATTGAGCCGGAAAATATTACCTCTGACCGGCTTCCGGAGTTCCTGGAATGGATCAAGCAGCACGCCATGGGCTTTCGCGGGGCCCTGCTCGGCACTATGCTGCGCAACGACAATTATTATTTCAGCCAGCTCGGCAATTTCATTGAGCGGGCCGACAACACGGCGCGCATTCTTGACGTGAAGTATTTCATTCTCCTGCCGCGGGCCAGCGATGTGGGCAGCGATCTTGACATGCAGCAATGGGCGCAGGTGCTGCGTTCGGTTTCAGCGCACCGGGCTTACCGCTGGTTTTACAAGGACAGCCGCTACAAGCCGTGGCTGGTTTCGGAATTCCTCATCCTCAAGGAGGAAATGCCGCGCTCCCTGCTCTTCACCTATAACTGGATAAACCTGGCTCTGGATGGCTTGGGCGAACTTTAGGGCAGCCGCTATGCCTGCCACGAGATTGCGAAGCAAACCCATGGCCTGTTGAAGAATGGCAACATGGAGCAAATCTTCCAGAATGGCCTGCATGAATTCCTCCAGGATTTCATGGAAGCCAATAATAACCTGTCGCAAAGCATAGCAACAACCTATAACTTTCCGTGACCTGATGCGCATTCATATCCGCCATGAAACATTCTATGCCTACGAAACGCCGCTCAGCTATTCGGTGCAGCGGCTCTATCTGACGCCGCAGAATTTCGCGGCACAAAAGATTGTCGACTGGAAGATAACGGCGCCCGGAATTGAGGGCGCGCTGACTTATCTCGATGGCTTCGGCAACCGCATTCATCTCGTCACGATCCAGAATATTGATGGCCCGATGAGTATCGTGGCGGAAGGTTTGGTGGATGTAGAGGATGCCTCAGGCGTCGTCAAAGGCCTGCCCTGCCCTGCCCCTGATGCCATATTCCTGCGCCAGACCGCGGCAACACGGCCCAGCCCTGCCATTCTGGCGATGCTCGAAAAGGTCGATGTGAAGGGCCGGGACAAGCTGGACCTGCTGCATGGCCTGATGACGGAAATCCAAAATGCAGTCGCTTACCGGATTGGCGTTACTGACGCGGATACGACGGCGGCGGAAGCCTTTGCGGCGGGGCAAGGCGTGTGCCAGGACCATGCCCATATTTTCAGCGGCGCCGCGCGGCATCTGGGCATTCCTTCGAGGTATGTGACGGGCTATTTGGCGCTTGAGGGAGGGGAATCGGCCACAGCGAGCCATGCCTGGGCAGAAGCGCTGTTGCCGGACCTGGGCTGGGTGGGTTTTGACCCGGCCAATGGCAAAAGCCCCACGAACCACTATGTGCGGGTGGTGGGCGGCATTGACGCGCACGGCATTACCCCCATCCGGGGCAGCCGCAAGGGCGGCAGCGCTGAAGAAATGAGAGTGGAAGTCAATGTGGAAATTGCGCAACAATAGCGCGAAGAGATTCGAATGGGATAGGCGATGACATATTGCGTTGGAATGCTGCTTGATGAAGGCCTGGTGATGGCCGCCGATACCCGCACCAATGCGGGCGTCGACAATGTCGGCAAGTTCAAGAAACTCCACACCTGGCAGAAGCCCGGCGAAAGCCTGTTCGTGCTTTTGACCGCAGGCAATCTTGCCGTCACGCAGGCCGTGGTCAGTCTGCTGAACGAAGGCACGAAGTCCAAAAAGAAAAAACCTGACGACGACAACCTCTTTTCCGCCAAGACCATGTTCCAAGCCGTCCGCGTTGTGGGCCGTGCCATACGAGAGGTTAAAAAAATTGAAGGCGAGGCGCTATCGCCCACCAGCGACGCGTTTGCCTCCAGCTATATTTTCGCCGGGCAAATCGGCAAGGAACGGCCGCGGCTGTTCCAGCTTTATGCCGAGGGCAATTTCATTGAAGCGACTACGGATACGCCGTTCTTCCAGATCGGCGAACACAAGTATGGCAAGCCCATTCTTGACCGGGTGGCCCAGACATCGATGAAGCTTGGCGATGCGGCCAAGCTTGTGCTCCTGTCGTTTGATTCAACGCTGCGGTCAAACCTGAGCGTTGGGCTGCCCATCGACATGCTGACCTACGAGACCGACACGCTGAAG
>JBBQNU010000018.1:0-28000 GCA_038330285.1 Hyphomicrobiales bacterium
CTGCACCATCGCCGCGAAATTCGAGCTGGTGAAAGGCGCCAACCTGGCCTTCCCGCGCTTTACCAAGCCGGGGCCTGTAACTCGCCATCTCGACGTAAAAGGCTACGAAGTGACAACCGGCGTTGGTCCAGACATTATGGAAGGGGCGCGAGCTGCCGTTTCAGGCATGATAGACCTGCTCTCCAAGCGTCACAACATGAACCCCGTTGACGCCTATCTGCTGTGCTCCGTGTGCGGGGATTTGCGCATCAGTGAAATCGTCGACATGCCGAACTGGGTTGTCTCGTTCTATTTCCCGCGCGTCGTGCTGGAGTAATGCTACGCTGCTTTCAAAAAGCGCTCAACCAGCCTGCCCCAAAATACCGGCCCCTTGACCAGCAGCTCATCATTGAAGTCATAGCCTGCGTCATGCAAGGAGCGGCTTTTGCCATTGCCAAGGCCGAAATAACATGAGGGGACAACCTCCTGCATGAAGGCAAAATCCTCGGAAAACATGAACGGCCCGCGCATGTCCACCCGAGCCGGATCCTGGCCCAGTTCAATCGCCACATCCCGCACCAGTTTGGCATGTTCCGGCGTGTTATAGCCCGGCGGATAGCTGATCCCTGGATTATAAAGGATATTGGCCTCGCAGCCGAAAGACTTAGCTTGCAGGGCAACCAGCGTTTCAATCCGCTTGCGGATCAATTCCCGCGTATCCCTAGTGCAGGTGCGAACCCCGATGTTCAATCGCGCCTCTCCGGGAATGATGGTGGCGAGCGTTCCCGATTGAAATGAGCCTACTGTAATGACGGCGGGGTCAAGTGGATCAACATTGCGCGCGACAATGGATTGCAGCGCCAGCACAATTCCGGATGCGGCGACAATCGGATCCGCCGCCATGTGCGGGAGTGCGCCATGCCCACCTAAACCTTGAATCGTAACTTCGACAATATCAACGGCAGCCGTGATCGCGCCCGGACGAACCGAAATCTGCCCCGTATCATCACCCGGAATGTTATGCAGCGCAAAGACCGCATCGCACGGAAACCGCTTGAACAGCCCCTCATCAATCATGCGCTTGGCCCCGCTGATGTCTTCTTCAGCGGGCTGAAAAATCAGATGCACCGTGCCATCAAAATTCTGCGTCTGCGCCAGGTAGCGCGCCGCACCCAGCAGCATGGTGGTGTGCCCATCATGGCCGCAGGCATGCATCTTGCCAGCGGTGCGCGAGGCATATTTCAAATTGGTTGTCTCATGAATGGGAAGTGCGTCCATGTCGGCCCGGATGCCAATGGCCCGCCGGCTGCTTCCCTTTGTCAGCGTTCCCACAACCCCCGTGCCGGCAACACCCGTGGATACTGCGAAGCCAAGCCTGTGAAGCTCCTCGGCAACAATCTTCCCCGTCCGGAATTCCTCGAAACAAAGTTCCGGATGCATGTGCAGGTCATGCCGGATGGCGGCCAGTTCGCCGGCGAAGCCTGATATGAGGTCGTGATTCATCGCCGCGATGGTACCAGACCTTCCGCGTAGTTAAAAGCGCGGGTAATCACGAAGGTTAGTACAACATAAACGAGTGCCAAAAACAGCAGGGGCTCATACGTCAAGTATGTGTCTTGCCTGATCTGCGAAGTTGCCCCCATCAAATCCATGACTGGTATCGTAAAAGCCAGCGGGGTCGCTTTAAGCTGGTTTATCGTTTCGCCCGCAAGGGTGGGCAATACCTGCCTGATGGCCTGGGGAAGCCAGATGCGCGTCAGCACCTTCCGCGGCGGCATTCCAAACGCCCGTGCGGCCTCCAGCTCATTGCGCGGCACCCCCAAAAAGGCGCCACGCATTATTTCGGCCTCATAGCCGGCAAAGCTCAACGTGAACGCAAGCAAGGCGTAGTAAAACGCGTCAAGCCGGATGAGCCAGAAGAAATTCTCTCCGAATGCGGGGAAGGCGGAGCCTAATATGGGGAAAAGCGATCCAACCCCATAATACAGCAAATATAGCTGAACCAGCAGCGGGGTTCCGCGAATGAAGGTGCAAAACCCTTCCGCAAGATCTTTTAGAGGTTTGGGTCCGGTAACCTGCACTAAGCCAATGGGTATGGCCAGCAAAAATCCTGCCACCACTGAAATGACAAGCAGCAAAAGCGTGATGTAAAGCCCTTGCGCCAAAAGCGGCAAATACTGAGGAAGCCACTCCCAGCGCATCCCGCCCTCAAGCCAGATTTGGCTGGCCGCGCCGTACTTGGCGCTCCAGCCAACCAAAAGCCCGGTTTGAAACGAGCGTTATGGACAAATAAGCCAGGGCGGCAATTGAGTAGAACATGAAGTATTGTTTGCTCATGCCCGCAGCCTGTTTTGTTACAGAAAAAAGCTCGGTAAAACCAACGACTGAAATCAAGGCGGATTGCTTTGTCGCGTTAAGCCAAAGATTGGCAAGTCCGGATATGGCATATGGCAACATCGCCGGAAGAACAATCCGCCTGAAGCGCAACAACGGTGGCATGCCACAGGCTTTGGCCGCCTCAATCTGGCCGGCCGGAACTGCCTGGATAGCAGCGCGCAAAATCTCTGTCGAATAGGCGCCTTGTACGACACCAAGAACAACCACCGCGGCAACCAGCCCGTTCACCTCAATGGTCTGCAGTCCAAACCGCGCAAAGAACTGGTTGATCCCCACGGTGCCCGCATAATACAGCAGTAATATGAGAACAAGTTCGGGAATGGCGCGGAACAATGTTGTATATCCATCAACGAAACTTCGTAACCACGTGTGGCCTGACAGCTTGCCTGCCGCACCGCACAGGCCCAGGCCTATCCCGAAAACATATGACAGGAACGCTATCTGCAATGTGCGCGCGGCCCCCCAAAGCAACTCGTCCGCATAGCCTGCGTTGCCAAATGATAAAAGCTGCACCGATATGGCAATGGTAAAATACAAACTTCAATCCAGCATTCTTGGTGGCATCAGAAACGGTGTAGAAGCACGTGTTTGTTGCGAATCATCGCGTCTGAAGCGCCTGTTTCTCAATGGCGTGAAATAACGCGGTTGAAAAAATATACCAAGAGAAAATAAATACCGGCAATCATTTTCAAAAGTTCATGGGGGCAGACGATATTGGATCCTGTAATTCCGGCCACAAACTGCAAATTTCCACTCGCTGCGGTTGGGATGGACGGACGCCGGACCCTCCAGCGGCGATTTTGTTGGCTCCAAATTTGTCAATCTAGAGTTCGGGTTGCATGTGGAGGTCATGCCGGATAGCGGCCAGTTCGCCTGCGAAATTTGCAATTATGCCTTGGTTCATCGCCGCGATGGCACGAGACCTTCGAAATGGTTGAAAGCACGGGTTATAAGGAAGGTAAGCGTCATGTAAATAATGGCGGCAGTAATGAGTGGCTCATAGGTGATGTAAGTGTTCTGCCTGACGCGCAGAATGACACCGAAAATGTCCAACACGGTGACCGTGGCAGCAAGCGGCGTTGCCTTGAGCATCAGCACCGTCTCGCCCGCAAGTGTCGGAAGAACGTTACGGACGGCGCGTGGCAACCAGATTCGGTACAGCACTTTCCACGGCGACATGCCAAAGGCGCGGGCGGCTTCTAGTTCACCTTTTGGAACTGAGAGAAATGCGCCGCGCATGATCTCGCCGCCATAACCGCCTTCATTCAGCGTGAATGCCAGGATGGCGTAGAAATAGCCCTCCCGCAGGATGGGCCAAAACACGCTTTGGCGGACCTCGGGATAAGCAGCAAAAACCGAACCGAGGCCGAAATAGAGCAACCAAAGCTGGACCAGAAGTGGTGTTCCGCGCATAAGTGTACAGTAGCCGCGGGCGATTCCCCCGATCCATCTTGGCCCGGTGACCTGAACCAAGCCGACAGGCACCGCCAGGATCAGGCCAAAGACCATCGACAGTACCAGCAACTGGATCGTCAGCCACAGGCCCTGAATGAGGAGCGGCAGGTATTCGGGAAACCAGGTCCAGTTCATGCCATCACCTCACGCCAAACTGACTTGGCCGCGCCGGTAGCGCTTTTCCAGCAAGCCGATGAAGTAGTTGGAGATCAAAGTGATGACTAGGTAGATCATTGCCGTGGTCAAGAAGAACAGCATGTAGCGCTTAGTGAAGGCCGCCGCAGAGGCGGTGGTCGAAAGCAGCTCGTAGTTGCCGACAACCGCCACGAGCGCGGTGTCTTTGATCACCACCAGCCAGAGGTTCGAAAGACCGGGTAGCGCATTTGGCAGCATGGCGGGGCCAATGATGCGCCTGAAAATTTGCAAACCTCTCATTCCGAAAGCCCTGCCCGCCTCGATCTGCCCGGTCGGCACCGCTTGGATCGCGGCACGGAAAACCTCCGTATGATACGCCCCTTGCACAACTCCTAACACAGCGATGGCGGCAAGTGTGCCATTGACTTCAATAGGTCCAAGGCCAATGAGGCCCAGAAGAGTGTTGGTGCCGCGCGTTCCCGCAAAATAGAGAATGAGGATCAGAACCACTTCTGGCACGGACCTGATGATGGTGGTGTAAACTGCCGCCGCGCCGCGCGAATAAGCTCCGCCATAGAGTTTAGCAGACGCGCCAACCAGTCCCAGGCAGATGCCGATCAGATAGGCACTCGCTGCAATGAGCAGCGTATACTGCGTCCCCCGGAGCAACTCATCTCCAAAGCCCTTATCGCCGAAACTGAGGATTTCTGGAATCATGCGGTATCGCCGGAAAGTGAACGGCCACCCGGGGGTGGCCGTTCAACTTCCTCAGCCCTTGGCCGGAAGCGTCAGTAGGCCTTCAAGGCCATACTTCTTGGTCAGTTCTTCAAAAGTCCCCTTGGCGGCAAGCGCCTTGATAGCGGCGTTGATCTTTTCCAAGAGCGCCGTGTCTTCCTTGCGCAAACCGACGCCAACGCCAGCACCGAGAATGTCGACGTCAACTGGAACAGCGCCTTTGAGCTCGCAGCAGGCCTTGCCTTCGTCTGAATTGAGGTAGTCGCGCAGTGCCACGCCATCAGCCATCAGATAGTCAACGCGACCGGCGGCAAGGTCAGCATTTGCCTCGTCCTGTTTCTGATAGGCCTTTGTCGTTGCCCCCTTGGTCACATAGTACTTGTCGATATAGTTCTGGTGGGTCGTTGCACCCTGCACGCCAATGACCTTGCCGGAAAGATGCTCAGGCGAGAAGCCCATGTCACCTGTTTTCGCGCCAATGATCACGGCAGCAGAATTGTAGTACATGTCCGAGAAGTTGATCTGCTCCTTGCGCTTGTCGGTGATGGACATCGAACCAAGGATGCCATCCATTTTCTTCTCAAGCAGTGCAGGAATGATTCCGTCCCAAGCGATGGGGATCATTGTGCATTTCTCGTTCATTTCGGCACACAGCGCATTCATCAGGTCATATTCCCAGCCTTCCCATTGGCCAGCGGCGTTTTGCGACGTGAAAGGTGGATATGCCGATGTGTCGGTGGCAAAGACCAGATCGGCCTTGGCCGAGGTAGCGCTGATCGCCAGAGCGGCGGCGGCTGCCATCAAGATTTTCCTGATTATCATGTAATATTCTCCCTGTTTGACATTATGTTTTCCATCCCAAGCTAATGAACGCCGGAGACGAACTGTTTGCAGCGTGCGCTTTTCGGCGCGCCGAATACCTGTTGTGGCGGACCCTCTTCTTCAATGACGCCCTTGTGCAGGTAAATGACATGGCTCGAAACATCGCGCGCGAACTTCATTTCATGCGTGACGAGGATCATCGTCCGGCCCTCATTGGCAAGATCGCGGATAACCTTCAGAACCTCGCCGACCAGTTCCGGGTCGAGCGCCGAAGTCGGTTCGTCAAACAGCATCACTTTGGGCTCCATCGCCAGTGCCCGCGCAATAGCGGCGCGCTGCTGCTGCCCTCCCGAAAGAAAAGCGGGATATTGGTCCCTCTTATCGTAAAGCCCTACCTTGTGAAGAAGCTTTCCGGCCCGTTCAATGGCCTCGGCTTTTGAAAGTCCGAGCACATGGACCGGCGCCTCGATCACGTTTTGCATTACTGTCAGGTGCTGCCACAGATTGAAACTCTGAAACACCATGCCCAGTTTGGTGCGAACCCGCTCCAGCTGGCGCCGGTCGCTGGGGTGCAGATTGCCATCCCTGTTTGGCTTCAGAGCAACCTCGTCGCCCGTCACCACAATGCGGCCCTTGGTCGGCATTTCGAGGAAATTGATGCAGCGCAAAAAAGTGCTTTTGCCGGAACCCGACGCCCCGATCATGGAAACCACATCCCCTTCGCGTGCCTCAAGGGAAACCCCTTTAAGCACCTCAAGGTCGCCAAACCGCTTATGCAAATCTTCGACCACAACGGCCAAAGGCCGTTCGTCACTTCTTGGCGCAGGTCGTGCTGCCATGCGGTCTCCCCCTCAGAGGGCTTGTGCCCTTCTTGCGAGTCCCACCATAACACCAATTCCGGTTTGCGCAATTCGTGAATTTTCTTGGCCAAAATGCTACCGGCTGGCGATCTGGGCCGCCTTTTGCACCAGAACCTCCGCCTGGCGTACCGAGGCGTAATCAATCAGGCGGCCATCAAGCGATACCGCGCCCTTGCCCGCCTTGGCGGCCTCTTCCATGGCAACGAGGATGCGCCTGGCCCGCGTTACATCGGCTTCCGAAGGCGACATCACCTCATTGGCCAGAACAACCTGGGAGGGATGAATGGCCCATTTACCCTCGCATCCCAGCACGGCCGCCCTCAGACCCGCCGCGCGGAAGGCCTCGGAATCGGAAAAATTGCCGAAAGGCCCATCCACCGGCCGAAGGCCATTGGCCCGTGCCGCGACCACCATCCGGGAAATCGCATAATGCCACATGTCGCCCCAATGGGTCTGGCGCGAACCATCAGACAGGGGTTCCGTAAGCACCGCATAATCCGCGTTCGCCCCGCCAATCGACGTCGTCCGCGCCTTGGTCGAGGCGGCATAATCTGCCACGCCGAAATGCAGGGATTCATTGCGCTTCGAGGCGGCCGCAATCTCATGCACGTTCTGCATGCCGAGAGCGGTTTCGATGATCATTTCGAAACCAACACGCTTCCTGCGCCCCTTTGCCGCTTCAATCTGCGTACAGAGCATGTCAATGGCATAGACATCGGACGCCGTGCCGACCTTGGGAATCATGATCAGGTCGAGGCGCTCGGAAGCCTGCTCCAGCACGTCCACAACATCGCGGTACATGTAATGGGTATCCAGCCCGTTGATCCGGACCGAAAGCGATTTCTTCCCCCAATCGACATCGCCAATCGCATGGATGATGTTTTTGCGGGCTCGTTCCTTGTCATCAGGCGCAACCGCATCCTCAAGATCAAGAAAAATCACATCAGCTGCCGATTTCGCTGCCTTTTCAAAAAGCTGCGGCTGGCTGCCGGGAACCGCAAGTTCGCTGCGGTTGAGCCGTGGCGGCGCCGGCTCGATCATCAAGAAGCTCATGAGTGCAATTTCCTACTGGTTCACGCTCGTCACTTTACCTTTCCGCCAATTCTGGGCTAGTCTTAATTTTGGACCACATGGTCAAACGTTTATTTCTATGGCTGGACCCCGGTTGCTTGCAACTCGGAAGCCAAAAGTCAACGACAAGAAAGAATAAAGGGAGACGACACTATGAATACTTTGAAACATACGCTTCTCACTCTTCTCGCCGTATCCGCCACGGGCGGAATGGCTTTCGCGCAGGAAATGAAGAAGGAAGTCGGCAAAGGCGAAGGTCAGGTCAATATCGTGGCCTGGGCCGGCTATATCGAGAACGGCGCCACCGACAAGGCCTATGACTGGGTTACCGATTTTGAAAAGGCAACCAGTTGCAAGGTCAACGTGAAAACCGCAGGCACCTCCGATGAAATGGTGGCCCTGATGAATGAAGGCGGCTTTGACCTCGTCACCGCCTCTGGCGACGCCTCGCTCCGCCTGATTGCCGGCAAGCGCGTGCAGCCCATTAACACCGATCTTATCCCATCTTGGAAAACCGTCGACGAGCGCCTGCAAAACTCGCCGTGGCACACGGTTGATGGCGTTCACTATGGCACGCCCTATCAGTGGGGTGCCAACGTTCTGGCCTACAACACCAACGTCTTCAAGGAAGCACCAAAGAGCTGGGCTGTGGTGTTTGAAGAGCAGAACCTGCCCGATGGAAAGTCCAACAAGGGCCGGGTTCAGGCCTTTGACGGCCCGATCTACATTGCCGATGCCGCCCTCTATCTCATGGCCAAGAAGCCCGAACTCGGCATCAAGGACCCCTACGAACTGAATGAGGAGCAATACAAGGCAGCCCTCGATCTGCTCCGGGCCCAGCGTGCCCTCGTGGGCCGCTACTGGCACGATGCCTTCATGCAGATTGACGACTTCAAGAATGAAGGTGTTGTTGCATCCTCGTCCTGGCCCTTCCAGGTGAACCTCCTGCAGGCCGATAAGGATGCCATGGCAAAAACTCCGGTTGCATCAGTCATTCCTGATGAAGGCGCAACAGGCTGGGCCGATACCACCATGATGCATGTGGATGCCGCAAATCCGAACTGTGCCTATATGTGGATGGAACACTCCATTTCACCAAAGGTGCAGGGCGATCTGGCCGCCTGGTTTGGCTCGGTGCCCTCGGTTCCTGCCGCGTGCAAGGGCAATGCCCTGCTCACTGATGCAGGCTGCGACACGAACGGCATGCAGAACTTCGAGAAGGTGCATTTCTGGCGCACCCCGGTTGCTAAGTGCGCAACTCAGTCCGCGGGCTGCGTGCCTTACTATCGCTGGGCAACCGACATGATCGCGGTTCTCGGTGGCCGCTAATTCTTGATCATTTGAAAGATTCCCGCCAAGGTGACTTGGCGGGAATTTCCATGTCATGACAACAGCCGTCAGTTTTCAAAAAATCAGCCGCTATTTCGGACCGGTGCGCGCCGTTGACGATGTCACGCTTGATATCGTCGAGGGCGAATTCTTCGCCATGCTTGGCCCCTCGGGTTCCGGCAAAACCACCTGCCTCAGGCTTATTGCGGGCTTTGAACAGCCCACCTCTGGCCACATGGAAATCTTTGGCGTCACCTCGGAAGGTGTTCCCCCCTATCAGCGCAACGTGAATACGGTTTTTCAGGACTACGCGCTTTTCCCCCATATGACCGTGCTTGATAACGTAGCCTACGGCCTCATGGTCAAAGGCATCGACAAGCCAACCCGTCACCGCAAGGCCCAGGAGGCGCTGTCTCTCGTGGCGCTCGGAAGTTTTGGCAGCCGCCGCCCGTCCCAGCTTTCCGGCGGCCAGCGGCAGCGCGTGGCGCTCGCCCGCGCCCTCGTCAATGAACCCAAGGTCCTGCTGTTGGATGAGCCCCTTGGCGCTCTCGACCTGAAGCTCCGTGAGCAGATGCAGGTTGAACTGAAAACCCTGCAGCGCAACTTGGGCATCACCTTCGTTTTCGTTACCCATGATCAGGGCGAAGCCCTGTCGATGGCGGACCGCGTTGCCATCTTCAACGATGGCAAAATTGTTCAGGTCGGCTCCCCCGAAGACATCTATGAACGCCCCAATACAAAATTCGTCGCTGATTTTGTCGGCTCCTCGAACGTCCTGAGCCCCTCTTTTTCAAAGTCTGCCGGCGGCCCGGAAAAATGGGCAAGCCTCCGCCCGGAAAAGATTAACATTCTGCCCGCCAAGGTGAAGGCATCACCCGGACAGCAAAGTGCCAGCGCCAGGATCGTCGCAGTCCATTACCAAGGTTCCGTCACCCGCCTCAACACCCGCACCGCAGGCGGCGAAACAATCAACGTCACCGTCCCTTCCTCACTCGGCAAGTTTGCCGAAGGCGATGACGTCATGCTGCACTGGCCACAAGAGGCTTTGCACATCATGGCGGGTGAAGCGTGAGCCTCACGCGCTCAATCTCGAATTCCCTTTTCAAGCACCCCAGCGGGTTCTTGGCCCTCCTCCTCGCCCCGCCGCTTCTGTGGCTTGGCATAGCCTTTCTGGGCTCGCTCTTCGTTTTCCTGTTTCACGCCTTTTTTTCAATCGATGAGTTTTCCGGCTTCATCAAATATGAACTCACCCTCTCGACTTTCGCCGAATTGTTCCGCCTCTCAAACTTTGACGTCATCATCCGCAGCCTTGTCATGGCAACAGCGGTCACCCTTGCGTCCATCGTCATCGCCTTTCCCTTTGCCTATTTCGCCGCACGCTATGCCCGCGGAAAATGGAAAGCCATGTTTTATATCCTGGTGATGCTGCCCCTATGGTCCAGCTATCTCGTCAAGGTCTACGCTTGGAAACTGATCCTCGCCAAGGAAGGCATCATCTCCTGGTTGGCGGGCGAACTCCATCTCACCTGGGCCTTGGATGCCCTTCTCGCACTACCACTCATCGGTGGTCCCTCGCTCTCCATCAGCTTCCTCGGAACCTTTCTGGTCTTCGTCTATGTCTGGCTGCCTTTCATGATCCTGCCCACGCAAGCCGCCCTCGAACGCGTACCCATTAATCTCATCGACGCCTCCTCTGATCTTGGCGGAACCCCGGCGCAAACTTTTCGCCATGTGATATTTCCCTTGGCCCTGCCGGGTATCATTGCCGGTTCGATCTTCACCTTCTCCCTCACCCTCGGTGACTATATCATCCCGCAAATCATTGGAAACTCGAGCTATTTCCTTGGCCAGACGGTCTACACCCTGCAAGGCACGGCCGGCAACATTCCGCTTGCGGCCGCTTTCACCGTGGTGCCGATCGTCATCATGGGCATCTATCTGGCGATAGCAAAGAGAATGGGTGCCTTCGATGCGCTCTGAAGGCTCCCCCGTATTATTGAAAATCGCCGCCCTGGCCTGCGTGGCCTTTCTGCATGTCCCCCTGCTATTGATCTTCCTCTACGCCTTCACCACCGAGGAAAAGAGCTTCCAGTTCCCGCCCCCCGCCTACACCACAAAATGGTTTGGCGTGGTCTGGGAACGGCAGGATATTTGGGATGCCATCGGCCTCTCCGTAAAAGTCGCCAGCATCGCAACCTTCCTGGCGCTCATTCTCGGCACCTGCGCCGCCGCCGCCGTATCGCGCGCCAAATTCTTCGGCCGTGACCACATCTCGCTGCTCTTCATCCTGCCCATAGCGCTTCCCGGCATCGTCACTGGCATTGCCCTGCGCTCGGCCTTCGGCATCATGGACATTCCTTTTTCCACTTGGACCATCGTTCTGGGCCACACCACCTTTTGCATGGTCGTGGTTTATAACAATGTGCTGGCCCGTTTCCGCCGCACCGCCAGCAGCATGATCGAAGCTTCCATGGATCTGGGCGCCGATGGCTTCCAGACTTTCCGCTACGTTGTGTTGCCCCAAATCGCCTCGGCCCTCCTGGCCGGCGGCATGCTGGCCTTCGCCCTGTCCTTCGATGAGGTCATTGTCACCACCTTCACCGCCGGCCAGCAATCGACACTTCCCATCTGGATGTTGAATGAACTCATCCGGCCCCGGCAGCGGCCCATCACCAATGTGGTGGCCATCTTCGTCATCGCCGTCACCTTCATCCCCATCCTCGCGGCCTACTACCTGACGCGCGAGGGTGAACACACGGGCGGAACGGGAAAATAATCAGGCTGCAGAAGTTTTCCCGGCGGCCTCGGATTTGCGTTTGCGGTATTCAGCAAACTGTTGGTCGGCCAAAACGCCAATGAGGATCACCGATCCCATTACCGCAAAGTTCAGCGAGCTTGGAATACCGAGGAGATTGACCAGATTTTGTAGAACCTGCAGCAGAACGGTTCCAAGCACCACACCAACAATGGAACCTTCGCCGCCGCGCAGCGAGCAGCCGCCAAGCACTGCCGCCGCTATCGCATAGAGTTCATAGAAATTGCCATGCGATGATGGCGAAATCGACCGCGTGTACATGGCGAAGAAAATCGCCGAAATGGCCGTGAGTATCGCCGAGATGACATAGGCTGCAATGATCACACGGTTTGTGCGGATGCCGGAATAGCGCGCCGCCTCCTCGTTCTTGCCTACCGCATAGAGATAACGCCCAAACACCGAGCGGTGCAGTACGATCCACATGAGACACGCTATGACGATCAAAGCCATGAAAGAATGGGGCACGCCGAAAGTGCGACCTGTGGTAAGCCATTCCAGTTGCGGCAGGCTCACGCCGAAACCAAAACCCGCCGTGCCGTCCTGCGTGTAGAACCGCGCCGCGCCGCGATAGATAAGCAAGCCGCAGAGCGTCACAATAAAGGGCTGCATGTGCATCCGGGTGATCAGCAGGCCGTGGATCAAGCCAAACACCACGCCAAGTGCCAGCATAAGCACAAGCGCCAGAGGCCAGGCCATTTCATGGTTAACAATCAGGTCCACAAACAAGACGCCGAGCAACGCAATGATCGAGCCCACCGATAGCTCGATGCCGCCGGTAATAATCACAAAAGCCTGGCCCATGGCAAAAATGCCAAACAGCCCCACCAGGTTTGCCGTATTGCCCAAATTGATTGCCGAAAGGAAAAGCGGGTTGATAACCGCCACCACCGTGCCCACCACAAGGATCAGGATCAGAAGGCCTATGTCTTTCTTGAACACGATGCTCGTCCCCTCAATGAATGCTTTCGCCAACCGCAAGCCGCAGCACATTGCGCTCGCTGAATTCCGCCCGCTCCAGAAATCCACCGATCATGCCCTCGTGCATGACTGCTATCCGGTCGCTCACGCCGATCACCTCTTCCATGTCGCTGGATATCATCAGGATGGCCACCCCCGCATCCGCAAGGCTCCGCAGCATCTCATACAGTTCACTCTTGGCGCCAACATCAACGCCGCGCGTGGGTTCATCGCAGATTAACACGCGGGGGTTCATCGCCAGCCATTTGGCGAGCACAACCTTCTGCTGGTTGCCGCCGGAAAGCGAACTCCCCTCCTGATCAACACCGGCAGTCCGGATATGCAGGCGCTCCCGTTGCCGCTCCGCGTTGGCTGCAACAATCCCGTCATTCACCAAACCCCCTGAGGCACAGGCCTTCATGTTGGGAAGTGCAATATTTTCCGCAATTGAAACATCAAGAAGCAAACCACAGCGCTTGCGGTCTTCAGGCACCAGGAAGATGCCATGTGAAATAGCCTGGCGCGGATTATCTATTCGAATTGCTTGGCCGCTGAGGAAAATGGATCCGGCGAGCAAAGGGTCAATGCCGAATATGGCGCGCGCCAGTTCAGTGCGCCCCGCCCCCACCAATCCGGCAAGTCCCAGTATTTCGCCTTGTCTCACGCTGAGACTCACCGACTGCGCGGGATAGGCCGCTGTTCGCACGCCCGAGATACTGAGTATGGCATCACCGGGTTTGGCGGCAGGCGGCACGTAGAGAGCTTTCAGGTCGCGTCCAATCATCAGACGGATCATCGCACCGTGTGTGATTTCGCCTTTGCTAAGTTCACCCACCACACGCCCGTCACGCAGGACAACGACGCGGTCCGCACAATTGTTCAGTTCGTTGAGCCGGTGCGAGATAAAAATGACACTGACACCCGAAGTCTTGAGCCCGGCCACCACACTTAAAAGGCGGTCCGTTTCAACAAGCGTCAGGCTAGACGTCGGCTCATCCATGATGACCAGGCGCGCATTCAGGGACAGCGCCTTGACGACCTCAAGAAGCTGGCGTTGGGCAATCGACATTTCCGAAACCATCGTTTCCGGGGTGAAATCCACCCCCAGCCGGTCCAGCAACGGTTGCACATCGGCATTGAGTTTCTTGCGGTTCACCAGCCTGAATGGCCCGCCATAAAGCGGTTCGCGGCCGATATAGACGTTCGATGCCACATCGAGATTTTCAAACAAGTTGAGCTCCTGATGCACAAAGGCAATCCCGGCGCCCATGGATTGCAAAACAGACAGTGACTTCCGCTGGACCCCGTCAATTTCAAGAATGCCCGAGGAAGGCTCGATCACGCCACCAATGATCTTCATCAGTGTCGATTTGCCAGCCCCGTTTTCACCTACAAGACCAATGACTTCGCCAGGAGACACGGCAAAATTCACATCCTGCACGGCTTGCACTCCCGCATAGGACTTGGAAATATCAGTAAGTCGAAAAAAGGGATCTGCCATCTTCAGAATTGAACCCCCAGCGGACACGCCGCATTCTGCACAGGCATTCCCCGGTGACGCAAGCGAAAGCCAGCGCAGTTTCCCGCGCTGGCCCGTTTGTTCTTACTTGCCGATTGCCGCTTTGAGATCAGCTTCGAACTGATCGACATTGCCCTTGTTGATGATTTTGGTGGGAACAATTATCAGCTTGCTTTCTGGAACGCCCGACTTGTCACCTTCCATATAGGCGGCCATCAGCTTCATGCCCTGATAGCCCCATTCAAATGGCTGCTGCACAACGGTGCCGGCAAAGCTCCCGTCCTTGACTGCACCCAGGGTAATTGGGTCTTCGTCAAAGGCGATAACCATGATGGCGCCAAGCTTGCCGGCGGCCTGCAGGGCCTCATAGATCTTTGGCGGGTTGTAGGAGTAGAACCCGACCATACAGTTGATTTCTGGATTGGCCGCGAGAACATCGTCCACATTACTGCGGGCCCGGGCAAAGTCCACGTCGTCGCCACGGGTATCAACTAGTTCAATTCCCTTGCCTTCAATGGCCTTCTTGAATCCGGCAATGCGCTCCTTGGCATTGTCAGCCCCGAGGAAGCCCACAAAGCCCATGCACTTGCCACCCTTGGGCAATGCGCCCACGGCAATTTCACCGGCCTGCACACCGGCGTCCGTGTTGGATGAGCCCAGATAGGCAATGCGGTTGCTGTCAGGGGCATCGCTGTCGGTCGTGAATAGAGGCACCTGTGAGGCAATGCGGTTAAAAGCATCAACCGAGGTTTTGGGGTCAACAGAAGAAATCATGATGGCATCGGTGCCTGCAGCAACGAGATCATCCATCAGAGCATTCTGCAAAGCGGCGGTGCCCTGCGCCGGATACTTGAATTGAAGTTCGTAGTTCGGAAGCTCGCCCTGCGCTTTCTTCACGCCAGCTTCCGCCAGTTTCCAGAAATCCGAAGCGGCATTCACCACGAAAGCCAATTGCTTCTTGTCTTGGGCCTGAACTCCTGTTGCCAAAGCCATGGCAATGGCCGTTGAAAATCCTAAAGCGAGTAATTTCTTCATCACAATCCTCCCATTAATTTCATGTCGAGCTTTGCGCTCTTATTTTGGCCAATGTCAGCGGGTTTGCGAACATCGCTTCCCAGAATGATACAGGCCTGCTAATGTATGTCAACAATGAAAAAAAATATCAGAATAAATTATGTTATTACAAAATGATAGTATTGATAATATGCGCATGTATGTAATTTATGAAAGACGTCCGTCAAAATTGCAGCTGATGTGAACGGAAATGTGGAAGTCACGATGAGCACTGAGGATCAAACCATTTCCCCGGGCGGACAAATTTCAAGCATTGCGCGCACATCTGGCCCCACCATGACGGAGGTTGCCGCTGCTGCGGGCGTTTCGCAGACCACGGTGTCCCTCGTGTTGAACGATGCTTTGGGTGCCCGCCTGTCGGCAAAAACCAGGCAACGGGTTCTTGAGGCCGCCAAAGGCCTGAACTATCGTCTGGTCAAGCGCGGGGCAACGCGCCCGCTCTTCACCGGTGCCAGCGTGATCGGCTTCATTGTCGACGAACTGTCAACCGATCCCTGGTGCGCCATCGCCATGGATGGAGCCCGCGAAAAAGCATGGGAACATGGCCTCACGATCAGTGCGGCAGTCACCCGCGGGGATGCGGAAATGGAACAGGCCGTTCATGCGCAAATGGAAAGCCAGCCCTTGATCGGCTTGATCTATGGCACCATCCAGACCCGACGCATTACGCCATCGCCTGCCTTCTACCGGATCCCCACGGTATTGTTGAATTGCTACGTTGCCGATCGGTCGTTGCCCTCCGTCATGCCCGGCGAAATTCTCGGCGGTCAAACCGCCACAACCCGCTTGATCCGTGCAGGCCATCGGCGCATCGGTCTCATCGAAGGCGAGGTCTGGATGGATGCATCGCGTGACCGCCTGAAAGGCTATCGCCAGGCGCTCGCCAATGCTGAAATTTTGTATGATCCGGACCTGATCCGCCCGGGAAACTGGGAGCCCTCGGCAGGTTATGAGCAAACTCATGCCCTGATGAAACTCAAGAATCCACCCACCGCAATTTTCTGCGCAAACGATCTCATGGCCCTGGGCTGTTATGAGGCCCTGAAGGAACTTGGCAAGCGCATTCCGGATGACGTGGCAGTAATCGGCTACGACGACCGTGAAATTTCCCAGTTCACCCGTCCGCCGCTGACGACGGTTCTTCTCCCGCATTTTGAGATGGGCACCCGGGCGGCGGAACATCTTATCAATAAAGCCATGCTGCTAAAAGGCCGGCAGGCACAAATCAAGGTAGAATGCCCGCTGGTCGAACGCAACTCTGTCGGGCCTGCTCAATTGGAATAGGGAGAATGCCATGCTGCTTTTGGTAACCGGCGCCACCGGCAAGGTCGGCACAAATCTGATCGCCCGCATTATCGCCGAGCCGCGCTGGAGTGGCGCGAAAATTAGGGCACTGTGTCACAACCGGCTGTTTCCTCAAAGCGACAGAGTGGAAGTGGTCAAAGGTGATATCTCTGATCGCGAAAGCGTCGAGCGAGCCATGGCAGGCGTCACCCATGTCGTCCATCTCGCAACTTGCAAGGAAACCCCTGAAATCGTCATGGACGTGACGGTGAAGGGCATGTTCTGGCTGTTAGAATCATTTCGTCAAAGCAAGACGGGAGAACAATTCATCCTCATCGGCGGTGATGCCAGCGTCGGCCATTTTTTTTACCGCCATGATGGCCCCATCACCGAGAAGACGCCTCATCAAGCTTATCCCGGCTGTTATGCCCTTTCGAAAGTTCTTGATGAGGTGCTCCTCACCCAATCAGTCATCCAGTATGGCATCAATGGCTGCTGCCTCCGCGCCCCATGGATCATGGAAAAGGACGATTTCCGCTATACGCTATCTTTCGGCGATGACGTGTTCGGCGGGCCAGATTGGAAAACAATGGTTCCGCCAGATGTTGCCAAAAAATGTCAGTTAGCCGGTGCCATTCCGATTCTTCACGCTGCCGATGGCCACCCGCTCAAACGCAATTTCGTCCACGTGGAAGACCTTGTTAGCGCCATATCCGCCGCTCTCGACAATCCTGTGGCGCGCGGCAAACTCTACAATATCTGCATGGATGAACCGGTCGACTATAGCGCAGTCGCAAGCCACCTCAGTAAAAGCAAGGGGCTTGGTTCCATTGCCATTCCAAGCTCCTATCATTCAACCTGGCTGGACAACAGCAAGGCTAAATTCGAACTCGGCTGGCGTCCACGCTATGATCTCGCAAAACTCATAGACTCCGCCTGGGACTACAACCGTGCTGCAAATGACCCGCGCAAAATCTGGTATCCAGGCTAGATTTCGCCGCGCTTCCATTGCTCTTTGGTCAGCTCCCTGAACTCGTCAAAACGGTCCTCGGCAATGGCCGTGCGGATCCCTTGCATGAGATCCTGATAATAGGCAACATTTGCCCAAGACAGCAGCATCATCCCGAGCAGTTCGCCCGAACGCATGAGATGATGGATATAGGCTCGGGAATATTTGGAAAGCGCCGGACAGGCGCTTTCCGCATCAAGCGGGCGTGGCTCATCCGCGTGCTTGGCATTGCGCAAATTGACTTTTCCAAACCGCGTGAAGGCCTGGCCATGACGCCCGGAGCGCGTCGGCATCACGCAATCAAACATGTCGATCCCGCGCGCCACTGCCTCGAGCAAATCCTCCGGCGTGCCGACCCCCATAAGATAACGGGGCTTGTCAGCCGGCAATTCCGGCGCGGTAAATTCAATCGTCCGCAACATCAGCTCCTGGCCTTCGCCCACTGCCAGCCCGCCAATGGCATAGCCTTCAAAGCCAATGTCCCGAAGCCCCGCCGCACTGGCCCTCCGCAAACCTTCGTTCACGCCACCCTGCACAATTCCAAAATTGCCATGTCCCGGCTGAACACCAAACGCTCTCCTTGAGCGCGCCGCCCAGCGCAACGAAAGCTGCATGGCCTTTTCCGCATCTTTCTCCGTGTGCGGATATTGCAGGCACTGGTCGAGCTGCATCTGAATGTCGGAGCCAAGCAGGCGCTGGATGTCCATGGCGCGCTCGGGCGTGAGCTCATACCTTCGCCCGTCGATATGCGATTGGAACACCGCCCCCTGCTATGTGATCTTGCGGATCTTTGCCAGTGACATGATCTGAAAGCCGCCACTGTCCGTGAGGATCGGCCCATCCCAGCCGATGAAATTATGCAGGCCGCCAAGCTTGGCCACTTCCTCGGCTCCGGGCCGCAGCATCAGGTGATAGGTATTGCCCAGAATGACATCGGCACCCGTCTCTTTCACTTGGTCAAGATAAAGCCCCTTCACCGTGCCAACCGTGCCCACCGGCATGAAGGCCGGCGTGCGAATGTCGCCATGCAGGGTGCGCACCGTGCCCAGCCGCGCCGCACCATCCGTCTTGTGTAGCGAAAAGGAGAATTCAGTCATGATCCTTGCGGAAATAGCAGGCAGCAATCGCCATAGGAATAGAAACGATAATTATTATGAATGGCATGGGCATAGGCCGCCCTCATCCGCTCCGTGCCCGCAAAGGCCGAAACCAGCATGAACAGTGTCGAACGCGGCAAATGGAAATTGCTGATCAGCACATCGACGGCGGAAAACCTGTACCCCGGCGTAATGAAGATTTCCGTCGTCCCGCTGAAAGGCTCCAGCTCGGAACTCTCCAGAAGACGCAAGGAGGTGGTTCCCACCGCAACAATGCGCCCGCCCCTCTCCCGCGTAGCCTTCAGCCGGGCAACCGTTTCAACCGAAACCTCACCCCATTCCGCATGCATCTTGTGGTCGCGCGTATCCTCGGCCTTCACCGGCAAAAAGGTCCCCGCCCCCACATGCAAAGTGACAAATTCGCTCGTGATTCCAGCGGCTTCCAACTTCTTGATAAGACCGGACGTGAAGTGCAGCCCGGCCGTCGGAGCCGCCACCGCCCCTGGGTGCCGGGCAAACATGGTCTGATAATCCGTGGCGTCCTGCGCATCCGTTGCCCGCTTGCGTTCAATGTAGGGCGGCAGCGGCATCTGCCCCACCGCCTCGATGGCCTCGTCCAGAACCGGTCCGCTGAAATCAAACGCCAGGGTAATTTCCCCGGCCTCGCCCTTGGCCTCAACCGTGGCGTCCAAGTCACCCAACAGGCAGACCCGGCCTTCCGCCCCAAAACGCAGCCGGTCGCCCACCTGCAATTTCTTCCCCGGCTTGGCAAAGGCTTTCCAGCGCGATCCATCCACCCGCATATGCAGCAGCGCCTCAATCTTCGGCGTTGCCTCGCCGCGCCCAACCCGAACTCCGGTCAGGGCCGCAGGAATAACTTTAGTGTCGTTGAAAACCAGCACATCGCCAGCGCGAAGCTGCGACGGCAAATCACCCACAGTAAAATCGCCAAGCCCGTCGCCCACCACCAGCAATTTGGCAGCCTCACGTGGGATCGCCGGACGAAGCGCAATGCGTTCCGGCGGCAATTCGAAGTCAAAGTCGGAAACGCGCATCAGGGCCCGGAACAGGTCACAGCCCAAGCGCCAACGCCCGCCACCCGCAAGGTTCCGGCCGATACATAATCCACGCCCTCGCTCGCCTTGAAAAGGCGAAGCTGGGCCACGATCGCATCCACATTGCTATCGGTCGCATCAATGTATATCTGGTCAGCCGTTTCGAAAGCCTGGCCTTTGGTGATGAGCGTGGAATCCCCGGCCCGCGTCGACCATTTCTTGCCCGCCGCTTCAATCTCTATCGTATCGACGGCGATGACATTCATGTTGCCAAGCAAAACGTTGAACGAGGCCTTGTCACCATCGGAGCAGTTGAGCCATTCCGTTGCCTTCGCAGGCACAGCAAGAGCTATCAACAACACCCCAATGGCGGCCAGGCGTTTCATTATTTTGCGTCAGCAGCAACCTGCATCTTGACGATCTTGTCCGGGTTGCTCACCGGCTCGCCGCGCTTCAGGCCGTCTACAAGCTCCATGCCCGATGTGACGCGTCCCCAAACCGTGTACTGGTTGTCAAGGAAGGTCGCATCTCCAAAGCAGATGAAGAACTGGCTGTTGGCAGAATTCGGATTGCCGGAACGCGCCATGGAGCAAATGCCGCGCACATGCGGCTCCTTGGAAAACTCGGCCTTGAGGTCCGGCTTCTTTGAGCCGCCCATGCCGGTGCCCGTGGGGTCGCCGCCCTGCGCCATGAAGCCCTCGATCACGCGATGAAACACCACGCCGTCATAAAAGCCTTCGCGCGCCAGTTCCTTGATGCGCGCCACATGGCCCGGCGCCAGTTTTGGCAAGAGTTCGATGACAACCCGGCCCTTGGCCAGGTCCATGTGAAGTGTGTTTTCGAGATCAGCCATTATTGCACCGTAACCTTTACCATCTTGTCGGGAGTTGCTGGGGGTTCGCCGCGCTCAAGGCGGTCAACGCAGAACATGCCTTCATCGTCCACCTTGCCCAGCACCGTGTAGTTGCCGTCAAGGAAACCGCCATCGGCGAACATGATGAAAAACTGGCTGTTGGCGGAATCCGGATCATTGGACCGCGCCATGCCAACAGTTCCGCGGCCAAAATGCTCTTTCGAAAATTCAGCCTTGATGTCCGGTTCTTCCGAACCACCCATGCCGGTCCCCGTCGGGTCGCCCGTCTGGGCCATGAAGCCGTCAATCACCCGGTGAAAAACGATGCCATTGTAAAACCCCGCCGCCGCAAGCTTGGAAACCTGCGCCACATGGGCGGGCGCCAAGTCCGGCCGCAGCGCAATAATGAAGCTGCACTTGTCATTGGTTTCAACGGTGATCTTCTCTGCCGCCAGGGCAGGAGCTGCCATCAAAATAGCCGCCATGGCACATAGGCCAAGTTTCTTCATTCTATAAGTCTCCGGTTTCAGGGTTAAGGAAAATCAAACGCTGGATAGTGCCAGATATCGCCAGAAATGAGGCCGCGCAAGGGCTTAGTTCTTGAGCGCCGCAGCCACCGCCGCCTGGGCTTCCCGCGGGATAAATAGCGAAACATCACCCCCCATTTGGGCAATCTGCTTGACCAGTGACGAGGCAATCATCCGCGTGGCGGGGGACGCCGCCAGAAACACCGTTTCAATGTCCGGCGCCAGGGCCCCGTTCATCTGCCCCATCTGCACTTCATAATCGAAATCGCTGGCATCCCTTAAACCCCGGATGATCAGGCCCGCATTGGCGCGCCGCGCCGCATCAACCGCCAAACCATCAAAGGTCACCACGCTGATTTTAACCCCCGTATGCTCGGCAATGGGCTTGGTCACATGCTCCAGCAGCTCAACCCGCTTTTTCGCATCCAGAAGCGAGTTCTTGCCCGCATGGGTGCCAACCCCAAGAACCAGCTTCTCCACCAGCCGCGCACTCCGCGCCACAATGTCGAGGTGGCCATAGGTGACGGGGTCAAAGGAACCGGGATAAAAACCTGTGCGTGCCATGACGATACACTAACCGCTTCACGCTGCTGCCGCAACCTGTCAGCAGATGTCAGTTAATGTCTCGGTATTTACAGCGCAAAGGAAAACCATCATGGCCGACGAAAACCCTTCCATCATTTCCCATGTTTCCCTCGGCACCAATGACTTTCCGGCGGCCCGGGAATTTTATGTGAGGGTGCTGGGAACCTTGGGATGCCGCATCATCATGGAGCACGAAGGTGCCGCAGCCTTCGGCAAGGCCTATCCCGAATTCTGGATTCAGACGCCGTTTGATGGTGCTGAAGCCTCTCGGGGCAATGGCGGGCACGTCGGTTTCATGGCGCAATCCAAAGCCGAAGTGGAGGCATTTTTCAAAGCGGCGATTGCCGCCGGAGCAACCGAAGACGGCGACCCCGGCCACCGCCATGATTACGGCGAACCCTACTACGGCTGCTTCGTGCGTGATCTCGATGGCAACAAGATCGAAGCCGCTATTTGGGATTTCGAACTGGCTGCGAAGCTGGGCTTGGCCTAATGGTCAGCGTCCCCGCAGCGCCATCCATACGCCACCCGCGGTCAGGCAAATGCCGCTGACAATCTCAATGGCGCGGATGCGCGAGCGTGAAAGCCAGATTCCCGCCTTCCCCGCCAACAGCGCATAGGCCGTGTCACCCGCCGCGGCGATAACTGCAAAGGTCACGCCGAGCAAAAGAGTCTGCTGCATCATGTTGCCGTCCTTGGAAAGGAATGGCGGAATGAGTGCCCCGAACAAAACCAGCATCTTGGGGTTGGACATGATCACCACGAAGCCCTGTAGAAAAAAGCTTCCCCTTGGCCGCGCCCGGTCCACCGCAATGGCCAGATCGCCGTTGGAACGGAACAGCTTGATGCCCAACCATACGAGATAGGCGGCACCCGCCCAGCGCAGCACGTCAAACCAAACGCCCATAAGCTGGATCGCGGCACCCAGACCCAGCGCCGCAATGGCCAGCCAGATCACCACGCCCGCTTGCGTGCCCGCCACATTCATCAACCCGGCCCGGCTGCCATAACGCAGGCTGTTGGCAATGATCACGGTCACCGTGGGTCCCGGAACAAAAGCCAAGGCCATCGCCGCCACACAAAAGGTAAAATAGGATTCGTAGGACATGATTTCAGCTCCTCATTCACCGCTACAATATCTTTGTCACTCCGGCGAAAGCCGGAGTCCCCATGACGTTAAGCAGATTCCAGCGTACGCCGGAATGACGGCGATGAAAAATTACGCCTCGCCTTCAGCCACCTCATCCTCGCTTAGGCTCTCAACCGACACCACATTCTCGTCATCAGCCGTATCGATCACGATCACCCCTTGCGTCGAACGCCCCGCCTTGCGGATGCCGTCAACCGGGCAGCGGATTAGCTGCCCGCCATCGGTCACCAGCATGATCTGGTCGGAATGCTCAACCGGGAAGGATGCCACCAGCGGGCCGTTGCGCTCATTCACCGCCATGGCCACAATGCCTTTGCCGCCCCGGTTGGTGATGCGGTACTCAAACGAAGACGTCCGCTTGCCATAGCCGTTGCTCGACACCGTGAGAATCACCTGTTCGGCCGCCCCCATCGCCGCATAGCGTTCCTGGCTGAGGCCTGCATCGGCCACTTCCTCCTCATCGGAGGCCTCCGGCTCAACATCCTCGCCCGCCACCGCGCGCGACATTTTGAGGAACGCCAGACGCTCTTCCGCCGTGGCATCCACATGGCGGATGACGGCCATGGAAATCACGTGATCGTCCTTTTCAAGCTTGATACCGCGCACCCCGGTTGAATCACGCCCCTTGAACACCCGCACGTCATTCACCGGAAACCGGATGCATTGCCCCTGCGCCGTGGTCAGCAGCACGTCGTCGGCATCCGTGCAAATCTCGACGCCCGCAATCATGTCGCCGGCTTCCAGCTTCATGGCAATTTTGCCCGAGCGGTTGATGCTCTCGAAATCATCCAGCGCATTGCGCCGCACCCCACCGGAGCGGGTGGCAAACATCAGATGCAGGTTCGCCGCATCCCCGTCATCTTCCGGCAACGGCATGATGGTCGTGATGCGCTCGTCCTGCGACAGCGGCAGAATGTTGATCAAAGCCTTGCCCCGCGCCTGCGGATTGCCCACTGGCAAACGCCAAACCTTCATGCGGTAAACCATGCCCAATGAGGAGAAGAACAATATCGGCGTATGGGTATTGGCAACGAAAAGCTTGGTGACAAAATCCTCGTCGCGCATTTGCACGCCGGCCCGGCCCTTGCCGCCGCGCCGCTGCGCCCGGTAAGCCGAAAGCGGCACCCGCTTCACATACCCAGCATGTGAAACCGTCACCACCATGTCTTCCCGGGCAATCAGGTCTTCGTCGTCAACTTCGCCATCGTTCTCGATGATCTCGGTGCGCCGCGGTGTGGCGAAGTCCGCCTTGATCTGCGCCAGTTCACCCTTGATGATATTCATCACCCGCAGGCGTGAACGCAATATGTCCAGATATTCCGAAATCTCCTTGGCAAGCTTCTGCAGCTCGTCGGTGATTTCATCAATGCCAAGCGCCGTAAGGCGCTGCAAACGCAGATCGAGAATGGCCCGCGCCTGTTCTTCCGAAAGCCGATAATTGTTGTCAGCCCCCAGCGAATGCCGCGGGTCGGCAATGAGCGCGATCAGCGGTCCCAAGTCCTTTGCCGGCCAGGCCCGGCCCATCAGGGCCTCGCGCGCTTCACCCGCATCCTTGGAACTGCGGATCAGCTTGATGACATCATCAATATTGGCAACTGCAATGGCGAGGCCCACCAAAATATGGGCTCTGTCGCGCGACTTGTTGAGCAGGAACTTGGTGCGCCGTGTCACCACTTCTTCACGGAACGTGATGAACGCCTGCAACAGATCCTTGAGATTAAGCTGCTCCGGCCGCCCGCCGGTCAGCGCAATATTGTTCACGCTGAAGGTGCTTTGCAATTGCGAAAAGCGGTAGAGCTGGTTGAGCACCACATCGGCCATGGCGTCGCGCTTGATCTCGATCACCACGCGCATGCCCTGCCGCGAGGACTCGTCGCGGATATCCGAGATGCCTTCAATCTTCTTGTCGCGCACCATTTCGGCAATGCGCTCGATCATCAGCGCCTTGTTCACCTGATAGGGAATTTCCGTAATAACCAGCGCTTCGCGGTCCTTGCGGAGTTCTTCTGTATGCACCCGCCCGCGCAATACCACGGAGCCCCGCCCCGTGTGGAACGCCGACTTTATGCCGAGGCGCCCCAGAATGATTCCGCCCGTCGGAAAATCTGGCCCCGGTATAAGTTCGATCAGGTCATCGATGGAAATCGCCGGATTGTCGATGGTGGCAATCGTGGCATCGATCACTTCGCCCAGATTATGCGGCGCCATGTTGGTCGCCATGCCCACCGCAATGCCGCCCGCCCCGTTCACCAGAAGGTTTGGATACTTTGCCGGCAGAACCGTGGGCTCGCGGAATTCGTTGGAATAGTTGAACTGGAATTCAACCGTGTCCTTGTCGAGGTCATCAAGCAAGGGAATGGCGGATTTCGCCAGCCGCGATTCTGTGTAACGGTCAGCAGCCGGCGGATCGCCATCTACTGAACCAAAGTTGCCCTGCCCGTCGATAAGCGGCAGCCGCAGCGAAAAATCCTGCGCCATGCGCACCAACGCATCGTAGATAGCCAGGTTGCCGTGCGGATGGTACTTGCCCATCACGTCGCCCACCACGCGGGCCGATTTTTTGTAAGCCTTGTCCGGCGTAAAGCCGTTTTCATCCATGGTGTAGAGAATGCGCCGGTGCACCGGCTTCAGTCCGTCTCGCACGTCGGGCAAAGCCCGGCTCACGATCACGCTCATGGCGTAATCGAGGTAGCTTTTCTTCATCTCATCTTCGATGGTGATGAGCGTAATTTCACCGGGATTGGCGGGCGGAACCACGCCATTCTTGTCGTCTTTGTCGGTCACGGACAGCCCTTAACTCAAGCATTCTGCCGCTGCAGAACCGCCATGATTTTTGGGCGATTCGAGCGACTGCCTAGTTTAGTTTGGCAGCGCTTCAACCGCAACGAAAAGCACTCGAAAATTCATAGAAAAACAGTGCAAAACCAGGCTAGATTTTGCGGAATTTTACGCCGTTGCCCCGGTACCAGCCGTCATCAGCAATAACCCGCGAGCACGAAGCCTTGCCGTTCAGCCAAGTCGTCCAGACGATGCACAGCTTGCCGCTCTGCACGCTCCAGCGGCCACGATCTTCTTGGCCCGTCATCTGGCCAATCAAGGTGCCATTGCCACGCGCCGTGATTTTGATTGTGACAGCACCATTTACCACAGCCTGGAAGCTGCCGGGAAACAGCTTACCGAGTTCCGCCTGGGAAAGTGTCACGGCATCACCTGCTGAAGCAGTGATTCCCGAAAAACCCATTAAAATGCTTGCTAACGTTGAAATAATCAGTCGGTTCATACCTTGCGCCTCAAATCATGCTGCATTGCAATATCAAAGATGCCGCGTTTAGCCAACTGAATATGAACAAATTGTGACCAATTGCATGCTACAGCCGAATTCACGACCGTGCTGTTAACAAAATCTTTAAAGTTTTATTGAATTCCCGGACCCAAAAGCCGCCTCAGAAGGGCACTTCGTCATCCAGATCCCGGGCAAAGCTCTGGGCCTTCCCCGCCCCGCCACGGGGCCTGTCCATGGGGCTGGATTGGCCAAATTCGTCGCCGCCGGAACTGGCGCCCTCGCCGGCTCCGCCGCCCCGGCCGCCCAGCATGGTCAATTCGCCACGGAAATTCTGCAGGACCACCTCGGTTGAATATTTCTCGACGCCGTCCTTGTCGGTCCACTTCCGCGTTTGTAGAGCCCCTTCGATATAAACCGTTGAGCCCTTCTTCAGATACTGCTCAGCCACCTTGGCCAGGTTTTCATTGAATATGACCACCCGGTGCCATTCCGTGCGCTCCTTGCGCTCGCCTGTGGCCTTGTCGCGCCAATTTTCCGAAGTGGCCAGGCTCAGGTTCACAATGGCCTTGCCGTCCTGGGTATGGCGTACTTCAGGGTCTTTCCCCAAATTGCCCACCAGGATTACCTTGTTGACCGAACCTGCCATCTGAATTCTCCTTGTTTCCGTGCACCTTAGTCCTTCGCAATCGGGCTTTCACCCGCTGGCTGGATTTATCCACATGGTATATATGTTCTATTTTTGTTCCAAACAAGGCAAAAAACAACCCCGGCGAAACCCGGGGCTGTGATTAAATCTGTTAGGCGCGGCCAAACAGGCGGGCAATCCGGCTTGCACTCTTGGCTTCGCTCATCTTCGCATCTGCGAGATAGGCTGCAACGCCCTTGTTCTGCATCATGGCAGTGCTGTAAACGTTTGAATATGCTCCAAAAACCCAGTTCATCATCAGTCTCCTCAAATCAAATCTCTGTTGTTCCCAATATGGACTTTTCGCGGTCGCAGCACAAACGCTATAAAGCTACACAACCATCAGGAAAAGTTACATGCCAAATTTACCATTGCCGCGCTTCAACTGGTGCTTCTGCTCCACCGTCAGGCCGCCGGGGCGATAATGCAGTGGGCGCCGCCCCATCGCGCTGTTGTAGACATTCGAATAGGCTTCAAATAACCAGTTCATGTTCATCTCCCATGATTTAGCGGGCAATTTGAATATCGCCTCTTGTCGGGCGGGCCGCAAACGGCAATAAACAACCAATCCCAACAGAAAATGTTACAGGTCTCCCGTGGCACGCCGCCTCCCCTCACTCAACGCCCTCAAGGCTTTTGAAGCCGCCGCCCGGCACGTGAGCTTTACTGAGGCTGCGGTCGAGCTTTTCGTCACCCATGCCGCCATCAGCCGCCATATCCGCGAGCTGGAGGAATATCTTGGCACCCAGCTCTTCCTGCGCACCGGCCGCGGCGTTGCCCTCACCGAGGCCGGCAAGCGCTTTGGCGAGCAGCTGACGCCGCTCTTTGACGCCCTGTCCAATGCCTCGCGCGAAGCGGCCGCTGTCGGCGCCGCCCGCCCCCTCAATGTTTCGGTCGAACCGGCCATCGCGTCACGCTGGCTGGTGCCGCGCCTGGGCCATTTCAAGGAACTGCACCCGGATATTGAACTGAACATCGATCCCACCACCCGCCTGGTGGATTTCCGCGTCGATGAGGTTGAACTCGGCATCCGCTATGGCCGCGGAAACTGGGAAGACGTGGAAATGACCAAGCTGTCCTCCAACGTCGTCATCTTTCCCGTCTGCGCACCATCCCTCATTGCCGGCGTTGAGCACCTCAAGCCGGAGCATCTCAAGAACTACAATCTGCTCCACGAGCAGCGCAAGCAGTGGTGGGCCGACTGGCTCAATGCCAACGGCATTGAAGGCGTCACCGATTGGAAAGGCACCGTGTTCCAGAATCACCTGGCCATCGAAGCCGCCGAATCCGGCCAGGGCTTTGCTCTTGGTGACCAAATCTTGTG
>JBBQNU010000019.1:0-27935 GCA_038330285.1 Hyphomicrobiales bacterium
CGCCACCCATTTGGGCTGCGGCGGTGAGCGCCTTGTGGGTTGCGTCCTTGAGGGACTTGTTATCGTGTTCGGCAATGAGAAGCACGGCCATGATCAGATTGCTCCTGCTTCTTTGAGTTTGGAAACGAGTTCGGCCACGGACTTCACCTTGACACCGGCCAGACGCTTTGGCGGTTCCTCGGTCTTCACCACTTTGAGCCGTGGCTTCACGTCGGCGCCGTAATCGGCGGGGGTTTTTTCATCAAGCGGCTTTTTCTTGGCCTTCATGATGTTTGGCAGCGAGGCATAGCGCGGCTGGTTGAGGCGCAAGTCGGTGGTGACGATCAGGGGCATTTTGACCTTTAGGGTCTGCAAGCCGCCATCGATTTCGCGGGTGATGGTGGCTTCGCCGGCACCAGGTTCGAGCTTGGAGCAGGCGGTGGCCTGGGCCCAGCCCAAGAGGGCGGACAGCATCTGGCCGGTCTGGTTGCAGTCGTCGTCAATGGCCTGCTTGCCGAGGATGACGATATCGGGCTTTTCGGCTTCGACGACGCCTTTCAGAATCTTGGCGACACCCAGCGGCTCAACATACTCATCGTTCTTCACCAGAATGGCGCGGTCGGCACCCATGGCCAGCGCGGTGCGCAGCGTTTCTTGGGCCTGGGCGGGGCCGATGGTGACGGCCACGACTTCCGTTGCCTTGCCCGCTTCCTTAAGGCGCACGGCCTCTTCGACGCCGATTTCATCGAAGGGGTTCATGGACATTTTCACGTTGGCCAGTTCGACGCCGGAGCCATCGGCACGGACGCGGATTTTCACGTTGTAATCGACAACCCGCTTAACAGCGACCAGAACCTTCATTGGCATCCTCATGTGAATTTGCGGCGGAACCTAGTGAACGACCTATTGGGAGTCAATTACGCCACCGACATGGCGCATCTGCTTGCGACGCCTTGCCTCAGCGGGAAGTGCGGATGAGCAGCCGTGAACGCAGCAGAAAAGTGATGGCAAGGCCTGCCGCAAAGCCCCCGATATGGGCCCACCAGGCCACCTCGATTTCAGCGGATGGCTGGGCGGTCAGCACACTGTAGATCTGCAGCAGGAACCAGCCGCCCAGGACCCAGATGGCTGAAATGCGCAGGGGAATGCGGAAAAACAGGAGAATCCAGACGCGGGCCTTGGGATAGAGCAGCACATATGCTCCGATCACACCAGAGACGGCCCCTGATGCGCCAATTAGCGGGGCGGTTGAGGTGGGGGACATGAGCACATGGGCGAGGGCTCCCGCAATGCCGCAGAGCAGGTAAAACAGCACGAAGGCGAAGTAGCCGAAGGCATCCTCGACATTGTCGGCGAAGACCCAGAGAAACAGCATGTTGGAAATCAGGTGCAGCCAGCCGGCGTGGAGGAACATGTAGGTGAGGAAGGTCAGGGGTTCGGGGACGGGGCTGTAGGGAATGTTCTGGGAGAAGGCATTGGTGAAATCGGACGGCACAACGCCAAAACTGTCGGCAACGCCCGCCAGCACCGTATCCGACTGGAAAGCGCCGGTCATGAGGAAGATGATGACGTTGCCCATGATGATGGCGAGGGTCACGAATTGAAAGCGGATGACTTTCAGGGGCGTGTTGTCGTGGAGCGGAACAAACACTACCGGGTCTTTCCAGGCACCCAGAGGATGTCGCCGGAGGTTTTGGCATTGGCCCAGCGGCTGGCGACGAAGAGGAAATCGGAGAGGCGGTTGATGTAGGTCAGCGCGCTTTCGCTGACATGCTCGCCAGGGTGGGATTTGAGTTCAACGATCAGGCGTTCGGCACGGCGGCAGATGGTGCGGGCGAGATGGAGATGGGCCGCCGCCACGTGGCCGCCGGGAAGAACAAAGGAACGTAAGGGGGCGAGGTCATGATTAAGGTCATCGATCTCGCTTTCCAAGCGGTCCACCTGCTTTGGCAAAATCCGCAAGGGCTCGTAAGACAGTTTCTCGCTGGTATCGGGCACACAGAGGTCGGCACCGAGATCAAACAGTTCGTTCTGAATGCGGGCCAGCATGGCGTCGAGCTTGGCGAAGGCTTCGGTGCTGGTATGGAGTCTGACAATGCCCAGAGCCGCATTGGTTTCATCCACGGTGCCATAGGCCTGAATGCGCAAGTGGGCCTTGGAAACGCGGGTTCCCGAGCCCAAGGCCGTGTCGCCCTTGTCGCCGGTGCGGGTGTAGATGCGGTTAAGTACGACCATGGCTTCTGCGTAGCGTGAACCGCCCTGAATTTCTACTCGTTTCTTAGGATTGGCGCGGGCTTCGCAGCCAGCGCCCGCCACGTTACCATAAGCCCGGCGGCGATGGTGATGGCCATGGCAAGGAGGGCTGTGGTGACGGCCACGGCCAGCGAAAAGCTCCACTGCATGTCCAAAATCCAGGTGGCGAGGAACCAGGAGCCAAGCGAGCCCACGGCAATCCCGAAGATGGCGGCGGCAAGGCCCAACACCGCATATTCGATGATGAAGGCACCCATCAGTTGGGCCCGCGAGGCGCCATAGGTTTTGAGGACCACGGCGTCATAGATACGGTTTGAGAGGCCAGCGGCAAGGGCCCCGGCCAGCACCAGAATTCCGGTGAGCAGGGTGAGCGCGTTGGCACCGCGGATGGCGCCGAGCATTTTGCCGAGAAGGTCGCTTACGGTGGCGAGCGCTTCCTTGACGCGCACGGCGGTGACGGACGGAAATTCGCGGGCCATGCTGTTCAGCAGCTTTGCCTCGTCGCCGCCGTCCATTTCAATGGTGACGACATGGCTGTGGGGGGCGGACTTCAAGGTGTTGGGCGAAAACACCATGACGAAGTTGATGCCCATGGTGCGCCAATTCACTTTACGGAAATTCGCCACCTGTGCGGTAACTTCACGGCCCAGCACATTCACGGTGACGCTGTCGCCGATTTTCAAACCAATGTCATGGGCGACTTCGTCAACAAACGAGACAAGAGGCGGGCCACTATAATTTTTCTCCCACCATTGCCCCTCGGTCAGGATTGAGCCTTCGGGCAAGTCTTCGGAATAGGTGAGGCCGCGATCACCGCGGAGCGCCCAACTGCTGTCGCCGACAGTTTTTATTTTTTCGGCGGGGGTATCACCGATCCGGGCGATGCGGCCGCGCAGCATGGGGGCGTTGGCTACTTCCTGTACGCCCTCGAATTTCTTTGCGGCTTCGACAAAGGCGGGAAGCTGCTCGTTGCGCACGTCGAGGAAGAAAAAGGCGGGAGCTTTTTCCGGGATACCGGCGCGCAATTCCTGGCTGATAGTCTGGTCGGTCAGGGCAAGGGTGACAAAAAGCGTGAGGCCAAGGCCGAGAGCGAGGATGACGGAAACCGCCGATGAGCCGGGACGATAAAGATTGGCGATGGCGTAGCGCCAAATCGCGTTTCTCGGTTTTGGCACTTTTTCCGCAAGCTTGATGATGGCAAAAGCGAGAGCCAGCAAAATCACGAAACTCGCCAGCAGGCCGCCGAGGTAATAGGCGGTAGCACGCTGGTTCTCGAAGCTTAGAAATATCAAGGCGGCGATGCAGGCGAGTGCGGCCGCAATGCTGAGGAGATAGGGCCAGCGGGGAAAGCCATGCAGATGCGCGATGCGGTGGCGGAACAGGGCGGAGGCCGGAATCCGGTGGGTGCGGGCCAGGGGCCAGATTGAAAAGGCAATCGTCACCAACAGGCCGAGAGCCGCCGTCAAAGCCAAAGGCGCAAGTTCGATCTGGGTTGTCAGGGGCAGCGGCAGAAGATTTTGCAGGAAGGTGTGAGCAAGAATGGGGGTTGCCGCTCCTGCCGCCAGGCCGATGGCGATGCCGAGAAAGGCCACAGCCAAGATTTCCGTGAGATAGATGGCGAAGACATCACGGGCTGGTGCGCCCAGGCACTTCAATGTGGCGATGGTTCCGATGCGGCGATCTACGAAGGCAGATACCGCATTGGCAATGCCCGCACCGCCGACGATGAGAGAGGTGAGGCCCACAAGGGTGAGGAAATAAGAGAGGCGGTCCACAAAGTTTTCGGCGCCCTGGGCGGCCCGGTCGCGGGAGCGCAATTGCCAGCCTGAATCGGGAAACTGCTCTTTTGCTTTCGTGACGAGATCGCGGGCGGCCTCGAGGCTTTGATCATTTTCAAGTTTCACGCGGTAGCGATAGGTGACGAGGCTGCCGGGCTGAATGAGGCCGGTCGCTTTCAATGCGTCTTCACTCATGAGAAGGCGCGGGCCCAGGATGAAGCCATCAGAAATGCGGTCGGGCTCGGTTGTGATGATGCCACGTATCGTAACATCGAGGGCGCCAACCTTGATCCTGTCGCCGAGCTTTACGCCGAGCCGCCCGAGAAGGAGGGGATCGGCGGCCACGCCATAGGTGCCGTCTTGCAAGGCGATTGAGCCTTGAAGTGAGCCGTTGTTTTCGAGAATGATCTTTCCGTAAAGCGGATAGGCCGCATCCGCTGCCTTGATCTCAACCAGGGTCGTAGTTTCGGGGGCAACAGCCATGGCGCGCAGAGTTGCCACTTTGCTGACGGTGCCGTTGCTCGCAACGAAGTTCAGTTCAGTGTCAGTTGCCTGGCGGTGGATAAGGGAAAATTCCACGTCACCGCCGAGCAGGGGCTGGCCCTGTTCGTCGAGTCCCCGTTCGATGGAGGCCGAGAGGGAGCCAATAATAGCGATGGCTGCCGTGCCCAATGTGAGGCAGGTAAGAAAAATCCAGAAGCCCTGGAGGCCTGAACGCAAGTCACGGGCGGCGAAGCGGAGCCACAGGGAAACATTCATGGATGATTGCCGGAAATGATCTTGCCGTCGCGTACTTCGGCAATCCTGTCGCAGCGTTTTGCCAGGGCGCGGTCATGGGTGATCAGCAGCAGTGACGCGCCTTCCTGATTTTTCAGTTCGAAGAGCAGCTGGATAATCTGCTCGCCGGTTTCCTGATCGAGATTTCCGGTTGGTTCATCGGCCAGCAGAATGCGGGCGCCTGAGGCAAGTGCCCGGGCGATGGCCACACGCTGCTGCTCGCCGCCTGACAACTGGCCGGGATAGTGCGTAAGCCGATGACCAAGTCCAACGCGCTTCAGTTTTTCTTCCGCCACCTGCATGGCATTGGCGATGCCCCGGAACTCAAGCGGCACGGACACATTTTCAAGCGCGGTCATGGTGGGAATGAGGTGGAAGGACTGGAAGATGATGCCGATGGTATCGCGGCGGAAAGCGGCGAGGGCATCTTCGTTTTTATCCTTGAGGGAAATGCCCGCGACTTCAAGGGTACCGGAGGTGGCGCGCTCGAGGCCCGCAATCAGCATGAGCAGGGAGGTTTTGCCGGAGCCTGAAGGACCAACGATGCCGATGGCTTCACCGGCGCTGACGCTGAGGTCAACGCCCCGCAAAATTTCGACGTTTCCGGCGCGGCTGGGAAGGGTGAGGGTGACGTTTTGCAGGAGAACGGCGGATTGGGTCATGGGCCTACAAATGGGAGATACCTCACGATTTGTCGAGTTTCTTCAACTTGAGACTTGGGCGACGAGTCCCTATCTCTGGGGCAATGCTTAGAATTTTATCACTCGCTGCCATCCTCCTATTTTCAGTTCAACTGGCTTTTGCCAAGCCGGTTACGCTTTTGGTGCTCGGCGACAGCCTCACCGCCGGCCTTGGGCTAGAGCCCCAAGACGCCTTTCCGGCAAAGCTGGAGGCAGCGCTTCAACCCCGATATCCAGATCTCACAATCGTTAATGCCGGGGTTTCCGGCGACACGGCCGCCGATGGCCTGGCGCGGCTGGACTGGGCGCTGACCGATGACGTGGGCGGCCTCATTGTCGGGTTGGGTGCAAATGACGCGCTGCGCGGGCTGGATGTGGTGCAAACCGAAATGGCATTGGATGGGATCCTGCTGAAAGCGCAACAGAGAAATCTGCCGGTTCTCATTCTGGGGATGAAAGCCCCGCCCAATATGGGGCCTGACTATGTGGTGAGCTTTGACGGCCTTTATCCGCGGCTGGCGGGAAAACATGGCGCGCTGCTTTACCCGTTTTTTCTGGATGGCGTGGCCGCAAATGCGGGGCTCAACCAGGCCGATGGCATTCACCCCAACGCCTCCGGGGTTGACGCGATTGTTTTGAAAGTGGTGCCTCTTGTTGAGGAATTGATAGGGAAAGTGCAGCTAAATTAGCACTTGGCAAAAGCTCGAATCACGTTAGCTTGTTACCCAGCGTTCCGAGTCACCCTTATTTTCAGAAGGATGCCCGCCATGCCAAGACTGTTTACCGGCGTTGAAATTCCCACCGATGTTTCCTTTGATCTAGAAATCATGAAGGGGGGCATCATTGGAGCCCGCTGGCTAGACAGGGAAATTTTCCACATTACATTGCGGTTTATCGGCGATATTGACGGGAATCTTGCCCGCGAAATTGCCTATGAACTTGACGGGGTTGAAGCGCGGCCCTTTTCGTTGCGCCTGAAAGGCATTGACGTTATGGGGGGCAACAAACCTCACACGCTTTTTGCCGGCATTGAGGAAAGTGCGGAGCTGCGGCGGCTGCAGTCCATTCATGAACGGATTGCCCAGGTGCTTGGGCTTCCGGCGGAACAGCGGAAATTTGTGCCGCATGTGAGCCTGGCCCGGCTCAAGGAGCCGGATCTGCCCGGCCTGCACCGCTTTGTGGCGTCACACAATCTTTACCGGAGCCGGATGTTCGAGGTCGACCGTTTTGTGCTATTCTCGTCGCGGCCCACGCGCGGCGGCGGGCCCTATGCGGTTGAGGAATCCTATGACCTGCAAGCGGCGTAATGACTGACAAGGTTCTGACGGGGGCGCCGCGGGCCAAAACCGTGGGCGAGCTTGACGGCTGGTCGGAAGCCAAGGGCCGGGATGCTATTGTCAAAACCTTCCAGTTCAAATCCTTCAGCCAGGCCTGGGGCTGGATGAGCCGGGTGGCCCTTCTGGCTGAAAAAATGGATCACCACCCGGAATGGGTTAACGTTTATGGCCGGGTTGACGTGACGCTTTCTACCCATTCGGCGGGCGGCGTCACCGAGAAGGACATTGCCCTGGCGCGTAAAATGGATGCATTTGCCCGCTAATACTTTTACAAGGCAATAACTTGACGAAGGGGTGGGACCTCCCCATATTTGGTCCAAGTTGATTTTGGAGGAGATTTCCATGGCCGACACGAGATACCAACCGCAGACCCGCGCGGGCACAGAGGTCCAAATTGACCAAGGCCTGCGCAGTTATATGCTCAAAGTCTATAATTACATGGGTGCTGGACTGGCGATTACCGGTGCTGCCGCCTATGGCACATTCCAGGCGGCGGTTGACGCCTCTGGCGCCCTGACGCCTTTTGGCCAGATGATTTTCGTGAGCCCGCTGAAATGGGTTCTGATCCTTGCGCCGCTGGCGATGGTTTTCCTGCTGTCATTCCGCATCGAAAAAATGAGCGTTTCAGCGGCACAACTGACGTTTTGGGCCTATGCCGCCTTGGTGGGTGTGAGCTTCGCCTCGCTCGGCCTCATCTACACGACGGGCAGCATCGCACAGGTGTTCTTTATTACCGCCGGCACTTTTGGTGCCGTGAGTCTTTATGGCTATACCACGAAGCGTGATTTGACCGGTTTTGGCTCATTCCTGTTCATGGGACTTATCGGGCTCATTATCGCTTCGCTGGTCAACCTGTATTTCCAGAACGGCATGTTCAGCCTGATGCTCTCGGCCATCGGCGTGCTGGTTTTCACGGGCCTTACAGCTTGGGACACCCAGCAGATCAAGGAAATGTACTACGAGGCCGATGATGTGGCCGTGATGGGCCGCAAGGCCATCATGGGGGCGCTGCGCCTTTACCTCGACTTCATCAACCTGTTCCTGTCGCTGCTGCGCCTCTTCGGCAACCGCAACTAGAACATTCTGATCGTCTTTAAAGCCCCGGGTGGTAACACCCGGGGTTTTTTATGTAGTGGCAAGCTGGGGTTTCTTGATCAGTACGCGCAGGACCTGGGCTAGGTCATGGCCGCGTTTCAGGATGAGCCCGCCCTGGGCTATGACGGCATAGAGGCCCTGCTTGCGTGCCAGGGCCGGGTTTTTCACGATGCGGTAGAGCGGCACCTCGCTGGTGCGGCGGAAGATGGAAAAGGTTGCCACTTCGCGGCCGAAATCCATGGCGTAATCGCGCCAATCGCCTTCGGCGACATGCATGCCGTAGAGATTAAGAATGAGGTTTAACTCTTTGCGGTCAAAGGCAATTTGGGTCGGGCCACTGATCCCCTGGCCTGGGGTCCCCCGTCCGGGCTGGGAACGAGGGAATGGAATTATGGGTTCCCCGTCACTCAAACGTCGTATCTCCGTCTTTTGTGGAAGGCGATGATGAACCTAGAAGGCTTGGTTGGCAAGCGGTTCAATCAAATCCCACTTGTTGCCAAAGGCATCGCGGAAGACGACGACCTTGCCATAGGCCTCCAGACGGGGCGCTTCGAGAAACTCAATTCCGGCCTGTTTGAAGCGGGCAAAATCACGGGCAAAATCATCGGTTTTCAGGATGAGGAAGACGCGGCCGCCCGTCTGGTTGCCGATGGCCTGCCGCTGGTCCGGCGAATCAGCCTGGGCGAGGAGAAGGCTGGTTTCGCCGCTTCCAGGCGGGGCGACGACGACCCAGCGCGTGGTGGGTGAAAGGATCGTGTCTTCGACCAGCCTGAATCCCAGCTTTCCGACATAATAGGCTATGGCTTTGTCATAGTTGGGGACCAGCAGCGTCACCGCAGCGATGTGTTGCTTCATGCATGGCAAATATCACGTTTTGAAGGCTTTGGTGGTCAAAATCCGGATCATTCTTCATGCAATTGTCGCTTGGCCGTTATGGAAAGCTGTTCAGTTTTAGGGGCAGCCTGCAGGTTTGTGGTGAGTTTAAATTTCGCAGTTTTGCCGCAATTACGGCAAGTCTTCGCCAAGATGGAGGTAAATATTCCCCTTGTTGCCTCTACGGCCCGGCTGGAGTTGAGCGTCGGAATCTCAGCCCCCCAGCCCCCCGGAGCTTATGATCTGGCCGGGCCCCCCAATCCATGCGTGAGTTTGTGAGGCGTTAGAGTGTAATTCGCGGCCGGTTAAACCCCGGCCGCTTTTTTTAGGGCCGGGCTTGACCAAAGAGGCGGGCTGGCCAATATCGCTGTTTGACGCAACGAGGGGCAGAGATGGCGAACACGGCGGAAAAACCCAAGACGGAATCCCACCAATTCCAGGCGGAAGTGGCCAAGCTGCTGCAGCTCATGGTGCATTCGGTCTATTCCGACCGGGACGTTTTCCTGCGCGAACTGATTTCCAATGCGGCAGATGCGCTGGACAAGCTGCGCTATGAGGCCATTGCCGCGCCTGCCCTGCTGGAAGAGGCGCCACTGCTCAATGTCGTCATCACCCCCGACAAAGCGGCCAAGACGCTCACCATTGCCGACAGCGGCATTGGCATGGGCGAGGCTGAACTCATCGACAATCTTGGCACCATTGCCAAATCCGGCACCCAGGCCTTCGTGGAAAAGGCGGGCCAGGAGGTCAATCTCATCGGCCAGTTCGGCGTTGGCTTTTATTCGGCCTTCATTGTTGCCAGCCGGGTTGAAGTTACCTCGCGCAAGGCGGGGACCGAGGAATCTTTTACCTGGGCGTCTGAAGGGCTGGGCACGTTTACGGTGGTGCCGGCAGAGAAGGCATCGCGCGGCACGTCCATTGTGCTCCATCTCAAGGATGATGCGCTTGAATTTCTCGAGGGCTGGAAAATCGAACAGGTGGTGCGGGCCTATTCCGACCACATCGGCCATCCGATCATGCTGGCGGAAGGCAACGAAGCACCTACGCAAATCAACACTGCCAATGCGATCTGGTCGCGGCCCAAATCCGAAGTCACGGCGGAGCAGCACAAGGAATTCTTCGGCCATGTTTCGGGAAGCTATTCCGACCCGGCCATGACCATTCATTACCGGGCGGAGGGACGGCACGAATACACGGTGCTTCTCTATGTGCCGGCCGAACGGCCCTTTGATCTCTATGATCCGGAGCGCCGGGGCCGGCAGAAGCTTTATGTGAAGAGGGTTTACATTGCCGATGATGCTGAGTTGCTGCCGCCATACCTGCGCTTCGTGCGGGGCGTGATTGATTCGGAGGACATGCCGCTCAATCTTTCTCGCGAAATGCTGCAGCATAATCCGCAAGTGGCGGCGATCCGCAAGGCCGTCACCAACAAGGTCTTAAGTGAGGTCAAAAAATTCTCCGAAAGCGAACCGGAAAAATTCGCGAAGATGTGGGAGATTTTTGGCCCGGTGATCAAGGAAGGGCTCTATGAGGACATGGAGCATCGCGACCAGCTATTCGAGTTCGCACGGTTCAGGTCGACAAAGAACCCTTCGGTTAGCCTGAAGGATTATGTGGCGGGACTGAAGGAGAACCAGACGGCAATTTATTATCTGGCGGGCGAAGACGCGGTGAAGGCGGCAGCCAGCCCGCAGCTTGAAGGCTACAAGGCCAGGGATGTTGAAGTGCTGCTCTTTACCGATCCGGTTGATTCCTTCTGGGTGCGGACAGCCATGGGCTTTGACGGCAAGCCGTTCAAATCGGTTACGCAGGGGAGGGCTGATCTTGATCTGATCGCGGTGAAGGATGCGCCCGCTAAAAGCGAGGTGAAGGAATCGGCAACCGTCAAGCTCATCGTGGCCATGAAAGAAGCGCTGGGCGACAAGGTGAAGGATGTGCGCAGTTCAACGCGACTGACGGATAGTGCCGTTTGCCTCGTGGCCGATGGCGAATTGGACCGCACCCTGGAAAAGCTTCTGGCGCGCCAGAAGGATTCAGGGGTGAATGTGAGCGCCCCGGTGCTGGAAATTAACTCGGGCCATCCGGTTATCGTAGCCCTGGCAGCGGCGGCGGATGCAGGCGCCTCTTCGCCTGAAATCGCCGATGCGGCGCAGCTTTTATTGGACCAGGCCCATGTCCTTGAGGGCGAGCCGGTGAGCGATCCCGCGGGCTTTTCACGACGCATGGCGAATGTCTTGACGCGGGCTTTCGCAAAGTAATGTGTCTGGCCTGCAACAGTGTTCACTATTTACGAAATAACCCTTTTCAGATTCCCTACTTTCGCGTATAGGAACGCCGATTGTAACTGAAAGGGAGATCGACATGACAAGGAATTTTTCGCGCTGCTGATCCCCGGGCTGTCGAGGCTTGGGCCTCGGTAGATAGCGTTACCCGCGCCAGAGGCGCAACTTAATCAAATCATCATTTAACTGTCAGGTTTTCTGAAGCGTATTTGTTTACGCCTTTGAAACCGTGACTCATTTTCGCCCGCGATTCATACGCGTTTGGCGAGGGAGAATCCTATGTTTTCGCTTAAATCAAACTTGTTCGTTTCCATGCTTATCGAAGCAAAAGACTATGCCAGGAAGATCAACCTCAGGCGTAGCCACCCGCCCAATTGCGAGACGGACCCGCGCGAGCTGAACCGGATGCGTTCGGAACTGCGGGCGGCGCGCGAGCATGCGCTCGCCATGAGCGTGATGCACCGCAACCGGATTCTCTAAGCGGTGGCGAACAGCTCATTGAAGGTTGCAAGCGGCGTGTTGGCGCCACAGACGATGACGCCAACACGCTCGCCCTTTGCCGGCTTGTAGCTTCCGGATAGCAGGGCGGCGAGGGCCGTGGCCCCGCCGGGCTCGGTTACGATCTGCGCATGGGTCCAGAGCCAGCGCTGGGCGTTTCGGATGTCTTCGTCGGTGACAAGCGCGACATGATCGACAAATTTTTGCGCGATGGGAAGCATGAGGGAGCCCGCCGCGCTTGCGCCCAAACTGTCAGTGGCAAGGCCGGAAGGCCTGATGGTGACCGCGTTGCCTGCGGCGAGGGCGGCGTGCAGGCAATTGCAAGTCACGGGCTCCACGCCGATGATTTTTGGTTTTGACTGATACCAACTGGCGATGCCGCCGATCAATCCGCCGCCGCCAACGGCCACAAGAATCCTGTCCAGGTCCGGCGCCTGTTCCTCAAGTTCGCGGCCCAATGTGCCCTGGCCGGCGAGCGTTGTTTCCATGTCATAGGCGTGAATGTTCATGGCGCCGCTATCTCGGACATAGTCCTGGCAGAACGCCAGGGCTGCCTGATAGTTGGCGCCTTCCTGCACGATGGTGGCACCGTAGCTCGCAATGCGGGCGACTTTTGCGGGTGAAGAAATGGTTGGCACGAAAATGCGCGCCGCAATGCCCAGGACTTTGGCGGCATAGGCAACGGCCGCACCGTGATTGCCGCCTGAAGCGGCGGCCACTCCGGCCCCGGGAATCTTCGCTCCGACGAGATTTGTGAACGCGCCGCGCGGCTTGAAGCTGCCGGTGTGCTGGAAAAGCTCAAGCTTGAGGCAAACGGGATTTTCAATGCCGGGCAGGGGGATATCCATGACCGGGGTCCGGCGGATGAAGGGGGCGATGCGGGTTGCGGCTTCGCTGATGGTGGCGCGGGTGACAGTCATGATGGGTTATGCAGGGCTCCGATGATGTCGAGACAGGGCTGGCCGAGGCTTCCGGAAATAACAGAGTCGAGAATCCCAGTGGAAAGTTTCAGGGCTTCGCGCGATTCAAAGCCATTCAAGCGGGCCGCGAAATAAAGGCCTGCCAGAAAATCGCCGGTCCCGTGCGGCACGGATGGTTTTATTGCGGTGCTTGTTTCCGAATACCCGCTGCCAACAATTGCCAGGGTTGCGAGGGTATTGGCGCCTGCGGGAATTGAGGTTGCGAGGATTTCCATGTGAGGAAGCGTTGCCGCCGCAAGCAGGACCTCTGCTTTATTGCAAACGGGCTTCCCCGAAAGCCAGCCCAGTTCAAAACAATTGGGGGTAATGCAAGTGGCCAAAGGCAGCAAGTCATCGCGGATGGCGGTGGCGACTTCGCTCGAGACATAGAGGCTGCCGTCATCGCCGAGGACAGGATCAACCAGTACATAGAGGGCAGCGTTCTTGCTCTTCATTTTTTGAATGAAGGAAGCGGCCACCTTGATTTGATCGGCGCTGGCGAAATATCCGGTCATCACGCCTATGCAGGTATCGAGCGCGCCGAGTGCTTCCAGTGATTTCAGGATGGCTTCAATTTCCGTAGCAGGGAGTTTTACGCCGGAGGGTTTGGCGAGACCGGGATGATTGGAAAGAATGATGGTGGGAATTTGCGACACGGAGAAGCCAGCGGCCTGAAGTGCGGGGACGGACGCCGAGTTTCCCACGGGTCCGTAAGCCACTTGCGAGGAGATGCTGAGAACTTGGCGTGGCATCAGATGACGTTTTTTTCAAACAGGGGATCGTTGCGGGCGACGCGGCCGTAGCCGAGGCGTGCCAGATCAATGGTGTGGTAGGCGCCATGGATGATGAGTTCGGCGATGGCATTTCCCGCCGCCGGCCCCTGCTGCAGGCCATGGCCGGAAAAGCCGTTGGCGAAATAGAAATTGCCGATGCGGGGGTGGGGGCCGATGACCGCGTTCTGGTCCAGCGCATTGTAATCATACTGGCCGACCCAGGCGTTGATCACCTTGATAGTTTCAAACTGCGGCACACGCTCGGCAAGCTGGGGCCAAATGCGCTCCTCGAACCAGGAATAGTCGACTTCCCAATTCATCTCCGCCGGCTCTTCGTGCTCTTCCGGCGAAAGGCCGCAGAGAAAATTACGGCCTTCGGGGCGGAAGTAGATGCCGCCGGGTTCGACGGTCAGCGGTGCGGCATGCAGCGCCTCGCTGGCCTGGGGGCAATCCAGGAGATAGACGTAGCGTTTGCGGGGGCCTACGGGCAAGGCGATGTTTGCAAGCTTTGCCACATGGCCGGCGCCGGTTCCGGCGGCATTCACCAAGTTGGAACAAGAGAAGGTTTCACCATTAGATAAGGTGATGGAAGCTATCTTGTCGGCGGCGCCATTTATCCCCGTAAGTTCATGGGGGATGATTTTGACGCCTTGGGAAACTGCTGCCTTGCTCAGGAGCGTCATCAGGGAATAGGGATCGAGCCAACCCTCGCCGGACAATCCGAAGCAGCCGCCCGCCACGCCATCGCCCACCAGCCAGGAAAACCTTGCGGTGAGGTCAGCCCCTTTGAGGATGACGTTGTCGGCGCCATTGGCGAGTTGGATGCGGTGATTTTCCTCCAGAATCGGAAGGCCTTCTGGCGAGGCCATGATGAGGTAGCCGTTCTCGTGGAAACTCACATCGGCCTCCGGCCCGAACTCCTGTTTGAGGTTTCGCATGAGGCGCAGGCCAAATTTGGAAAGATCAATATTCTCCGGAGTTGAAAACTGCTGGCGCAAGCCCCCCAAAGACCTGCCGGTGCAACCGAACTGGTAGGTCGTATCCTTCTCGATGATGGCAATTGAGCCTGAAAACCCGTGCTTTTTGAGGTAATATGCGGTGGCACTCCCAACAACGCCGCCGCCCACAATCGCGATATCAACATGTTCCATGCAAACATTCTGCCCAATCGCGAACCTGCTCACAAGGCCCCGCGCAGAGCGGGCTTCACTTATTTTATCTCAATGGCTAAACAATGGGGATGAGCAAGACAGTTGCCGGAAATTTCTTTGAGGATTTCAGCCTTGGACAAAAAATTGTCCATGCGACACCGCGTACCCTGAGTGACGGCGACCGGGCGCTTTACACGGCGCTTTATGGGCCACGGTTTGTGGTCCAGAGTTCCGACGATTTCGCCAGGACGATTGGATATCCAGCCTCGCCCATGGATGATCTTCTGGTCTTCAACACCGTGTTTGGCAAGACGGTGCCGGATATCTCGCTCAACGCGATTGCCAATCTGGGATACGCGGAATGCGTGTTCTCCGCGCCTGTCTATGCGGGGGATACGCTGGCGGCGCGTTCCGAGGTCATCGGCCTCAAGGAAAATTCCAATGGGAAAACAGGCACTGTCTATGTGCGGAGCCAGGGGAGCAATCAAAGAGGTGAAGAGGTTCTGAGCTTTGTGCGCTGGGTCATGGTGCGCAAGCGTGATGAAAAATCGGCAGCGCCTGCGGCCATTGTGCCGTTGCTTCGAAAAGTTGCCAGCATCAAGGCTGGCCTGCCGGGCTTGGATCTGGCGAAATGGGATTTTGCCCTGTCCGGTTCTTCGCACCGTTTTGATGACTATGCCATCGGTGAAAAGATTGACCATCTTGACGGCATGACGGTGGAAGAAGCTGAACATCAGCTTGCTACACGGCTTTACCAGAATACGGCGCGGGTGCATTTTAACGGTTTTGCGGAGCAGGGCGGGAAATTTGGCCGCCGCCTGATTTATGGCGGCCATGTCATTTCACTGGCGCGGGCGCTGAGCTTCAATGGCCTTGCCAATGCTTTCCACATCGCGGGCATCAATGGGGGCCGGCACGTTGCGCCGCTGTTTGCCGGGGGAACGGTGTTTGCCTGGTCTGAAATCATCGACAAGTCTGTGCATGGCGATCTTGGCGCCTTGCGCCTCTTGACACGGGCGACGCGTGATCTGCCTTGCGCCGAGTTTCCGGTTGAAGACGGAACGGCGGAAAAGCCCGGCGTTATCCTTGAACTGGATTATTGGGCCGTGATCCCACGCTAGATCGCGCCTGAATCCATCCAGTACAGCAGGAGCGAGACGGTAATGGCTGCAAGGGCCGTACCGAGAGCAACGGCTCCCGAAACGGCTGGCACCGATTCGTTATTGCGGTGGGCAAAGAGAAAGGCGTTGGCGCCTGTCGGCATGGCCGCCAGCAGAACGGCGACCTTGGCCCAGAGCGGCGGAACCGACACGAGGTAGTGCAATGCCAGAAATACAAGAAGGGGCATCAGCACCATTTTCATAACAATCAGCACGGCCATGCCACTCCATTGGCCGCGCAGGGAATAGGTGGCAAGCGACAGGCCAAGGGCAAAGAGGGCAGTAGGGATGCTGGCATCGGAGAGCATGGAGAGCATGCGATCGACAATGGGGTGTAGGCCAAGACCGGTCAGACGCCAGAGGGCAGCTGCGGCCAAGGCAATGACGATGGCGTTCCCCGCGAGGCTCCAGAAAAGTTCCCGGCCAAGGCGCCGGTATGAAATGGCGCTGCTGTGGCGGGCCAGCTCTCGCTGGAGGGTAGCCGCAAACCAGAGGATGGGCGCGTGAATGGAAATGATGAGGCCTAGGGGAACAACCGCCTCCGCGCCATAATAGGCCAGGGCCAGCGGCGTTCCCAGCAGGGCGACGTTGCCGAAGCCGACCGCCATGGCGGCAGCAGCCCCGCCCGAAGCGGAGAGACTATCGAATTTTTGTGAAACGAGCGTTGTCAGAATCCAGGTGATGGCAAGCCCGCCAAAAAAGGCAAGCCACAGGCCAAAGGGCATGGCGTCCAGCGGCTTCATCAGGGCAACGGTGCGAAACAGCAGGGCCGGAATTGCAAGCATGAAGACGAACTGGGTGAGGCCCCGGGCGGTGGCGCTATCCAGAAGCTTAAAGCGCGCGAAGACATAACCCAGGACGATGAGGCCGAAAACGGGGAGTACGGTAATGAGGATCGAATCCAAATCCCCGCTCAAAGCCAGGAATGGCTTGCTGCCTGCTTTTTTTCATAAGCTTCAATCGAGGACACCTTCTCCAGGCTGAGGGCGATGTCATCGAGGCCGTTGAGCAGGCAATGCTTGCGGAACGGGTCGATGTCGAATTTCACCATGCCGCCATCGGGGCCACGGATTTCCTGCTTGGGGAGATCAATGGTGATGGTGGCATTGCTGCCGCGGTCGGCATCATCCAGCAGCTTTTTCAAATTCTCCGGCGACACCACGATGGGCAGAATGCCGTTCTTGAAACAGTTGTTGTAAAAAATGTCGGCGAAGCTGGTGGAGATCACGCAGCGGATGCCAAAATCAAGAAGCGCCCACGGCGCATGCTCGCGTGAAGAGCCGCAGCCGAAATTGTCGCCTGCCACCAGTATCTGCGCCTTGCGATAAGCCGGCTTGTTCAGAACGAAGCCGGGCTGTTCCGTGCCGTCCTGGGTGTAGCGCATTTCATAGAACAGGGACTTGCCAAGGCCGGTGCGCTTGATGGTTTTCAGGAACTGCTTGGGGATGATCATGTCGGTGTCGATGTTGACGATGTTGAGGGGAGCCGCAACACCATTCAAGGTTTCAAATTTTTCCATGACACGGTTCTTTCAGTTTGCGACAGGGAGATCAACGCCAAGGCTTTCCTTGGCGCCGATCATCAAATTCAAATTCTGCACGGCGGCGCCGGAAGCGCCCTTGCCGAGATTATCATAGATGGAGGTTAGCAAGACCTGGCCGCGCCCATCATTGCCAAAAACACATAGCCGCATGCGGTTGGTGTTGTTAAGGGCCTGCGGGTTTACCGCAGGAGAGCGCTCAATGGCCTCAAGGGGGGCGACCTCGATGAAGGTGCTGGCGGCGTAGGCCTTGGCCAGGATTTCCTGAATGCTGGCAACGCTGATTTTCTCCTTCAGCATGCCCAGGAAGAGGGGCACGGTGCCCAGCATGCCTTGCGCATAGTTGCCCACCACGGGCTGGAAAATGGCGTCGTGGGCGAGGCCCGCGTAGTGCTTCATTTCGGCGAGGTGCTTGTGATTGAGCGTCAGGCCATAGGGCATGTAGGGGCTGGCCTGGGGGCCCGCCGTTTCATAGTCCTCAATCATTTTCTTGCCGCCGCCGGAGTAGCCGGACACGGCGTTGTAGGTCAGCAGCGCATCAGCTCCCAAAACGCCCGCATCAATCAGGGGCTTTACCACGGCGATGAAACCTTGCGGATAGCAGCCGGGGTTTGAGACGCGCGACGCGCCGGCAATTTTTTTGGCCTGGGCGGGGCTCAACTCCGGAAAGCCATAGGCCCAGGCGGGATCGACCCGGTAGGCGGTCGAGGCATCGATAACCCGGGTTTTGGATTTTGCATCGATCAGGCCCAGCGCTTCCCGGGCGGCGTCATCGGGAAGGCAGAGGATGGCTACATCGACGCTGTTCAACAGCTCGCGGCGCGCGTTCGCATCCTTGCGCTTTTCGGGCGCAATGCTAACAAGCTCAATATCGGCGCGGTTTTTAAGCCGGTCGCGGATTTGCAAACCGGTGGTTCCCGCTTCGCCATCTATGAAAATCGTGGTCATGGCGGGGTCTCATACAGGCCAAGGCCAATCGGCGCAATCTCCCCGTGGCCGGGGTGTTTTTTATGTGGCAAGGTCGCAAAAACGGAGACCGCCGCATGACTGCCTCAACCAATCTTTTTGCTCCCGACGGGGATGTTTCACGGCCGGTCACAAATTTTGGCCCGGATTTCCCCTTTGCCTTTGATGACTGGATCAAACACCCGGCGGGCCTCGGCTCGGTTCCAGCCCACCGTCATGGCGAAGAGGTGGCGATCATCGGGGCCGGCATGGCGGGGATGACGGCGGCTTTCGAGCTTCTGAAAATGGGGCTGAAGCCGGTGGTGTATGAGGCCTCGCGAATTGGAGGCCGCTTGCGTTCCCAAGTCTTTGAAGGGGCGGACGGGATTATCGCGGAATTGGGCGGCATGCGCTTTCCGGAGTCCTCCACCGCCTTCTATCACTACGTGAATATGCTGGGATTGAAGTCCAAGCCGTTTCCCAACCCCCTGTCGCCCGCCACGCCGTCAACGGTGATCGACCTAGAGGGCAAGACGCTTTACGTGGAAAAGATCGCCGACCTGCCGCCGATGTTCAAGGAGATTGGCACGGCCTGGGCCAAGGCGCTTGAGGAGGGCGCTGGACTTTCCGGATTGCGGCAGGCGATCCGTGAGCGTGATATTCCGGCGCTGTAGGAAATCTGGGACAGGCTCATTCCGATCTGGGATGTCCGCAGCTTCTATGATTTCGTGGCGACGTCCTATGCCTTTGCCGACCGGCCTTTTCAATACCGTGAAGTTTTCGGGCAAGTGGGTTTTGGCACGGGCGGCTGGGATTCGGATTATCCCAATTCCATGCTGGAAATCCTGCGCGTGGTGGCCACGGACTGCGATGAGAACCAGAACTATATTGTGGGCGGGGTTGAACAGGTGCCGCGTGGGTTGTGGAAACTGTCGCCTGCCAACATGGTTCACTGGCCCAAGGGCACGACGCTTGAATCCTTGCATCGTGGCGCCCCGCGTCCCGGTGTGACCCGCATTGACCGGGCCTATGGCGACAAGATTGCGGTGACCGACCGCTGGGGCGACACCAAACTTTATAACACGGTGCTGGTGGCGCTGCAGAGCTGGCTGCTGACCACCTACATGAAATGCGAAGAGAGCCTGTTTTCGCCAAAAATGTGGATGGCGCTGGACCGGACGCGTTACATGCAATCGTCCAAAACCTTCGTGATGACGGACCGGCCATTCTGGAAGGACAAGGATCCGCATACGGGGCGAGACCTGATGAGCATGACGCTGACCGACCGGCTGACGCGCGGCACCTATCTGTTCGATAATGGCGACGACAAGCCGGGCGTCATCTGCCTCACCTATTCATGGATGAGCGATGCGATGAAAATGCTGCCGCTGCCGGTGGAGAAAAGGGTGCAGCTGGCCCTTGACGCGCTGAAGAAAATTTATCCCGACCTGGCGCTGGAAAAGCACATCATCGGCGATCCCATCACGGTGTCGTGGGAATCGGACCCCAATTTTATGGGAGCCTTCAAAGGGGCGCTGCCAGGCCACTACCGCTATAACCACCGGATGTATTGCCATTTCATGCAGGACAAAATGCCGCCAGCGGAACGCGGCATATTCATTGCGGGCGATGATGTGTCGTGGACGCCAGGCTGGGTCGAGGGTGCGGTGCAAACGGCGCTAAACGCGGTGTGGGGCATCATGCATCACCTGGGCGGTGAAAGCCCCGCTGACAATCCGGGTCCTGGCGATAAATTTGAATCGCTGAAGCCGCTAGAACTTCCAGACTAAAGAAGACGTTTTATTGACAGGATACGGTGCAGGCCGTGGGGGAATCAGTTGTGGCTTGCGCGGTGGTGAAGCCCACCATGCCGCCCGCGGCGATCGTCAGCAACACAAGGGCCATAAAAATACGACGCAAAAACTTCGTATCAGCCTGAGCAGAATTATTCAAAATAGTTCCCCACCAAAACGCGACTCACTTCCGCACGTGAATCACTTTACCATCTCGGCCCCTCATAAGCTTTAAAATTTGGTGAGGCAATGGTTAACGAGGTGGTTCGAATCAAGATTTTCGAATATCAACAAAATGTCCGGCCAAAGCCGCTGCGGCAGCCATCTGTGGGCTGACGAGATGGGTGCGGCCACGGTAGCCTTGGCGTCCCTCAAAGTTGCGGTTGGACGTGGAGGCGCAGCGCTGCCCGGGCTTCAGCTGATCCGGATTCATGCCGAGGCACATGGAACAGCCGGGTTCGCGCCATTCAAAGCCGGCGTCCTTGAAAATCCTGTCGAGGCCTTCTGCTTCGGCCTGTTCCTTCACGAGGCCGGAGCCTGGAACGATCATGGCATAGGCCAGGTTTCCGGCGATCTTCTTGCCGTTAACTATCTTGGCCACGTTGCGCAGGTCTTCGATGCGGCCGTTGGTGCAGGAGCCGATCCAAATCACGTCAAGCGGGATATCGGTCATTTTCTGGCCAGGCTTCAGGCCCATATATTCAAGGGCGCGCCATTTCGACTGGCGCTTGCCTTCATCGGGAATGTCATCGGGGTTGGGCACGGCACCGGCAACCGAGACCACGTCTTCCGGAGAGGTGCCCCAGGAGACGATGGGCGGCAGGGAGGCGGCGTCGAGCTTCACGATGCGGTCGAAATGAGCGCCCTCATCCGTGTGCAGACTATCCCAATAGCGGCGTGCTGCATCCCACTCGGCGCCCTTGGGGGCCTTGGGGCGGCCATAGAGGTAGTCATAGGCTTTCTGGTCGGGGGCAATCATGCCGGCGCGAGCCCCGCCCTCGATGGTCATGTTGCAGACGGTCATGCGGCCTTCCATGGAAAGGTCGCGGATGGCCTCGCCAGCGAATTCGATGACCGAACCGGTGCCGCCGGCGGTGCCGATTTCGCCGATGATGGCGAGGATGATATCCTTGGCGGTGGCGCTGGGGGCAAGCTTGCCGCTCACATCGACCAGCATGTTCTTGGCCTTCTTCTGGATCAGCGTCTGGGTGGCCAGCACGTGCTCCACTTCCGAGGTGCCGATGCCATGGGCCAGCGCCCCGAAGGCGCCGTGGGTGGAGGTGTGGCTGTCACCGCAGACAATGGTAGTGCCGGGCAGGGTGAAGCCCTGCTCAGGGCCAACGACATGGACAATACCCTGGCGCTTGTCGCGCTCATGGAAGTACTCGACGCCGAAATCCCTGGCGTTCTGCGCCAGGGTTTCAACCTGAATGCGGCTTTCCGGCTCGGCAATGCCCTTGCTCCGGTCGGTGGTGGGAACATTGTGGTCAACCACGGCGAGGGTGCGCTCGGGATGGCGTACCGTGCGGCCGGTCAGACGCAGGCCTTCGAAGGCTTGAGGGGAGGTCACCTCGTGAACGAGATGCCGGTCGATATAGAGCAGGCAGGTGCCGTCATCGGCCTCGTGGACCAGATGATCGTCCCAGATCTTGTCGTAAAGTGTGCGCGGCTTGGCCATTTACAGTCTCAATTTGGAGGTTATGGCCGCTATTTAGCCCTTGCCACGCCCATGTCAAATGCCGGTTCCTGCATGGGGCTTTGCGGAAGTTGCGGGGTGGATCCGGCGGCTTGAAAAGCGTTCGTGCCGACTACTCCTCAAAGCGATCTGTGGCGTCACGATCGCGCTCGTATCGTCGCGTGAGCGGAAAAGGCGGCAACCAGGACTCGCGACGGACGGTCCAGAGTTCGTAGGTTGGCGTCAGTTGGTCAAGGGCATCGAGGGACCCCAGGTTCACTTCGATTTCATCGCCGGTACGTGAGAAAACGGGCGAGCCGCAGCGGGGACAGAAAAACCGCCCGGCATAGTCGCGTGTTTCGCCTTCAATCGTCACCGCGTCCTGGGGGAACACGGCGGAAGCGTGAAAAAGGGCCCCATGATGCTTGCGGCAGTCGAGACAGTGACAAAGGCCGACCCGATATGGCAGTCCCGACGCCACAATTCGGACGTTGCCGCACAGGCAACCACCCGTGAATCGGTCCATGGCTCGCGTCTCCTCTAAAAATCAAGCGGCCGGAATGTTTACAACGAACCCTGTCGGGCGTCCACGCTGCTCTACAGCGGAAAGGGAGCAGTGATCAAACCTTTGTTGCCTGGAGCGAGAAGGACAGCGGGAGTTTCTTGAAGCCTTCCGGCAAGACCCACATCCGGCGTTTGCTTTCGATGGGGACCATGATGGGGGCGAACTGCCAGGCCAGCTCTTCGTGTTCATTGAGATAATCCAGGCGCAGGCCGGAGCCGATCACCGCGTTGATGATGTCGCTCAGGGGATGAATCCACGAGTTTGTTGTTGTTGCAGTGACTGGCGTCGTGTCGCCGGTGTAGGTTGTCGCTTCATCTTCAACGATGGGAGTATTCTGCGGGGTGCGCCAGTCAAAGCCGTGCTCAAGGTTTGGGGTTTTTTCATTGAGCGCCATGAGCGAGGGGTGGCCTTCCAGCAAGTAAAGCGTGCCGCCTGGCTTTAGCAGAGACGACACGACCCTGGCCCAGTGGGCGATATCGGGCAGCCAGCCGATGGCGCCCCAGGTGACGTAGACCATGTCGAAGTGGCCTGTGATCAACCCGCGGGCGTCATAGACATTGCCTTCAACGAAGCTGGAATCAAGGCCGGTTTGCTTTTGCAGGTCGCGCGCCGCGGCGATGGCGACGGGAGAGAAGTCCAATCCCACGCAGGAGGCGCCGCGCCTTGCAAGGCAAAGCGTGTCGATGCCGAAATGGCATTGCAGATGGGCGATGCGCTTTCCCCGGACATCGCCGATCTCACGGTCTTCGATGCCGTGGAGATTGTCTGCGCCATTCAGGAATTCCTTGACGCGGTAGCCGCCCGCCTCATCCTTTATATGGATGGCGGCACGGTCGTTCCAGTTGGCGAGATTGACTTTGAGGTAATCGGTCATGGGCAGCCTCCAAAGAAAAAGGCCAGCATTCCTGCCGGCCTTTGACACGTTCACGGGCAGGAAAATTACTTCTTCTTGCCCTTGCCGCTGGCCTTGGCTTCCGCCTTGGCCTTGGCTTTGATTTCCGCACTGGCGGCGGCGCTGACGGCGGTTGAGGCAGCAACTTCCATGTCCACCTGGTTTTCCAGCTCGCTGGCGCGGCGCTCGATGATGCGGGCTGACTTGCCGGTCCGGTCACGGAGGTAATAGAGCTTGGCCCGGCGCACTTCACCACGGCGCACAACCTTGATCGAGTCGATCAGCGGGGAGTAGACGGGGAATACGCGCTCAACACCTTCGCCGTAGGACATTTTGCGGACGGTGAAGTTTTCATTGATGCTGCCGCCGGAGCGGGCGATGCAAACGCCTTCATAGGCCTGAACGCGGGTGCGCTCGCCTTCAACGACTTTCACGTTGACGATGACCGTGTCGCCGGCGCCAAATACCGGCACGCCGCGCTGGGCGGCAACGATGGCCACCTGCTCTTTTTCGAGCTGTTGAATGATGTTCATGACAGGATATCCTTTAGAGTTGGGCGGGCTATAGCGGGTCAGGCCACATAAATCAATTCTTATCGGGCAGATATTTCCGCCACAGGTCGGGCCGGCGCGCCTTGGTTAAGGCTTCCCTCTGCCCGTGCTTCCATCTGGCAATGGCCTTGTGGTCGCCTGAGAGAAGAATCTGAGGGATTTCAAGGCCTTCCCAGATGCGTGGCTTGGTGTAGTGGGGGTGTTCCAGAAGGCCATCCTCGAAGCTTTCCTCGTCGCCCGATTCAGGCTTTCCCATGACGCCGGGGAGCAGGCGCACCACGGCATCGAGGAGGGTAAGGGCCGCGGGTTCGCCGCCGGAGAGCACGAAATCGCCTAGGGAGACTTCGATGAGTTTGCGGTTTTCGATGACGCGCTCGTCGATGCCTTCAAAACGGCCACAGACGATGAGGCAACCCGGGCCTGCCGCCAGTTCGCGCACGAAGGCCTGGGTGAGGGGTTGCCCGCGGGGGCTCATGAGCAGGCGCGGGCCCACATGGGGTGCCGTGTCGATGGCGGCTGCCAGAATGTCGGGTTTCAGCACCATGCCGGCGCCACCGCCGGCGGGATGGTCATCCACGGTGCGGTGCTTGTCGGTAGCCGACGCACGGATATCGCGGGCATCGAGGGACCAGAGGCCGTCGTTCAGGGCCTTGCCCGCGAGCGAAATGCCAAGCGAACCCGGAAACATTTCAGGGAAGAGGGTGAGGACAGTGGCGGCGAAGGTCATTCTGGTTCACCCGCATCAAGATAGCCTTCAGGCAAGTTCACAATGATCTTGCCAGTGCTGAAATCCGCCTGTGGCACGAAGGCATTGGTGAAGGGAATGAGTATCGTTTCGTTGTTGCCTTCGATAGCCACTTCCAGCAAATCGCCGGCGCCGTAGTTTGGCATATCGACAAGTTTTCCCAATCTCGTGCCATTCTCCAACACCACATCAAGACCCATGAGATCATGGGCGTAGGCTTCGTGGGTTTTGAGCTTTGGAAGTTTTTCGCGAGACACGAAAAGTTCGATGCCTTTCAGCGTCTCCGCTTCGTTGCGGTCGCTTACGTTCTTAATGCTCGCGATAAAACCATCCTTCGCCGCCTTGAGCTTGGTGATTTCAAACTGCTTGCCGGAAGTAGATTGCAGCGGGCCATAGCGGCTAATGCTCAAGGGATCGGAGGTGAAGCTTTTCAACTTCACCTCGCCCTTGATTCCGTGGGCTCCCACAATCACCCCGACAAGAATCTGATCGCGCGGGGTGCCCATAACTTAACTTAAGCCTGTGGGGCCTCGGCGGCGGGTGCTTCGGCCGCAGCAGCGGCAGCGGCAGCAACCTTTGCAGCGGCGTCGGCCTGCAGCTTCTCACGCTCCAAACGCTTTTTGCCGGGAAGGGCCTTCTGCGGATTGTTGCGGGCTTCGCGCTTCTTGATGCCGGCCTTGTCGAGGAAACGCAAAACGCGGTCCGTCGGCTGGGCGCCCTTCTTGAGCCACTCGGCGGCCTTGGCGCCATCGAGCTTGACGCGGGCTTCATCGGTTTTGCCGAGCATCGGGTTGAAGGCGCCGATCACGTCGATGAACTTGCCATCACGCGGTGCGGCGTGGTCTGCCACCACGATGTGATAGTAAGGGCGCTTCTTGGTGCCGGCGCGCGCCAGCCTGATTTTCATTGCCATGTCTCATTACTCCTTAATGTTCGAGGTCATCGTTTCTTACCCGGAAGACCCGGGAATCCTTTGAAGGGTGGTGCTTTGCCGCCGAGGCCCGGGAGGCCACCGAGGCCGGGAAGGCCGCCGCCAAGACCCGGCAGAGATTTCGGCATTTCGGGAAGCGAGCCGCCGGACATCATGTCTTTCAGGTCGGCGGGAATTGCGTTGGGATCAAGCGCTGCCAGTTCGGCCTGCATCTTTTCAAGCTCGGCCGCATCGGGCGCACCTTTGCCGCCCATCAGCTTGCCGAGCATGCCCTTGCCCTGGCCCATCTGCTTCATCATGGTTGCCATCTGCATGTGCATCTTGAGCAGGCGGTTGATTTCCTCGACCTTGGTGCCGGAGCCCGCCGCCACGCGTTTCTTGCGGCTGGCGTTCATGATTTTGGGATTGCGCTTTTCGTATGGGGTCATCGACGAAATGATCGAGACTTGGCGCTTCAGGATGCCGTTATCGAGGTTGGCGCCATCCACCTGCTTTTTGATTTTTCCCATGCCGGGCAGCATGTTCATCATGCCCGCCATGCCACCCATTTTCTGCAACTGCTTGAGCTGGTCGGCGAGGTCATCGAGATCGAAGGCGCCCTTCTTCATGCGCTCGGCGATCTTGCGGGCCTTCTCATGGTCGATGTCCATGCTGGCGCGTTCGACGAGGCTCACCACGTCGCCCATGCCGAGAATGCGGCCGGCGATGCGCGAGGGATGGAAGTCTTCGAGACCTTCGAGCTTTTCGCCGGTGCCCATGAGCTTGATGGGCTTGCCGGTGACAGCACGCATGGAAAGGGCGGCGCCGCCGCGGCCATCGCCATCGATGCGGGTGAGCACGATGCCGGAAATGCCGATCTTCTCGTCGAAGGCGCGGGCGAGATTTACGGCGTCCTGCCCGGTCAGCGCATCGGCGACAAGCAGCGTTTCATTGGGCTTGCAGATATCGCGCACGGCGGCTGCTTCGGCCAGCAGCTCTTCATCGATGTGAAGGCGGCCGGCGGTATCAAGCATCACCACGTCGTAGCCACCAATGCGGGCTTCCGCCATGGCGCGCCTGGCGATCTGGGTTGGCGTTTCGCCCTTGACGATGGCGAGGGTGGCGACCTTCACCTGCTGGCCGAGGATGGCGAGCTGTTCCTGGGCGGCGGGGCGGCGCGTGTCGAGGGAGGCCATCAGCACTTTACGCTTGTCGCGCTCCTGGAGGCGCTTGGCGATCTTCGCTGTCGTCGTGGTTTTGCCCGAGCCCTGCAGGCCCACCATGAGAATGGCAACAGGCGGTGCGGCGCGGAGGTTAAGTGCGGACTGGTCGGAGCCCAGGGTTTCCACCAGAACGTCGTGGACGATCTTCACCACCATCTGGCCAGGCTTGATCGACTTGACAATCTCGGCGCCCACGGCGCGTTCCTTCACCTTGTCGATGAAGGTGCGGACCACCTCAAGGGCAACGTCGGCCTCAAGCAGGGCGCGGCGCACTTCGCGCATGGCCACATCGACATCGGCCTCCGACAGCGCACCACGGCCGGTGAGCTTGTCGAATATGTCTGACAGGCGATCGCTTAAGGTTTCAAACATGCTTCGTTCTATTTTCTATCCTTAACCTTCTCCCCTCGTGGGAGAAGGTGGTGAGGCCCTCCTTAGGGTCGAACCGGAAGAGGGGGCTGCTTGACGTAAATACTACTCGTCCAACGGCCCCCTCTCCCGTCACTCACTTCGTGAGCGCCACCCTCTCCCACAAGGGGAGAGGGCAGAAAAGAGGTATCAACCGCAAAACGAAAATGACACCCGGAAACGATACTCGTTGCCGGATGTTGGCCGCCTCATCTCCCGAAACACCAGGGTTTCATCGCATAAGGTGGCGCCAGATCGTTAAGGCGTCTGACGGAATTGAGGGGGACATAGGGGAAACGGGGGGAGAAGTCAAATTTGGGGGTCTATGGGGCAAATGACTTAATCCGGTCATTTTGGAAAGGATTTTACTATATGGTTTGTGAACAACAACGAGGCGACTCCCCTTGAATCGATGGCAGCAATTCTTTGATAAAATGATTTGGGTTGCTGTCGGTTTGGCGGGAGTTACCGGCTACGGAGCCTATTCAAATTGGAACCATGCTCAAACATGGAAATACTCGGTAGCGACAATAGAGTCTGTTCGGACTGTATGCCGATTTCATAAGAAGGAGATTTGGCAAAGACATGGGCGTACTGCCGACGAATATTGTGATGATAAAACCGCCGTTACCGAAAGAAAGCGAACAGGCTGGAATCAAAATCGCAAGTCTCTGGTCGAAATACAAGTTTTTTACCCAGATGAGAAAAATCGGAAATCCTACGCAAAGTTACTTCCTTGGGAATCGGATGTTGGATTGCTAACTGTAGGTCAAAAAATAGATATCCAATATTCGACGAACTCATCTCAGGATATTGACTTTGCTGGCGCTCCCACAAAAAACATGAAGGAAAATCTCACAGCTTTTTATCTAGCAATAATCTTCGGCGCAGCAATGGTTTTTGGATGGATGTGGGCACGCCGTCGACATACTAGTCTTTTATCTTAGAAACTCAGCAATCCTAATCAAATCCCCCTCCCAAAAATCCCCTACATACCTCTCCGTCCTTGTGAAAGAATTTGTGCATGACACCGGTTGGCAAAGCGCTGTGGTATATCGAGAGCCATTTCAACGCCGGCGATATCGCTTGACGA
>JBBQNU010000020.1:0-27753 GCA_038330285.1 Hyphomicrobiales bacterium
ACCCCGCGGCAATTCCCTACTTCGAATAACAATTGGGCTGTAACCCCCGCGCTGCTCGCGGGGGTTTCCTTTTGCACCCAGGCCAAACATTGAACGTGCCGAAAACTCCTCAAAAGAATCCCAATGATGCGACGCGGATCAGCCTCATGGCCGTGTGGTTTGCCGGTCTCTGCGTGGTGGCAACTTTTGGCGCTACCGCATTGGTGCGGATTGCGTTGCGGGGCCTCAATTTTTACGGGCTTGGCTGGGAGTTGCTATTCGGCGTTGTCCTGTTTCTGTCATCGCTGACGTTTGTTCCAGCTCTCAAGGCACTGAGAAAATCAACCGTTGCAAGCACCGCCTTTGCCAGAAACGATCTCGTCGCCATGCGCATTGCCACATCCGAAGCCCGCGATTCCGCCTGGCTGACCTTTGGCTGGGGCAGCTTCGGCTTGGTGGCGCTGGCCTTCATTTGCTTTATTCTCACCAACGATGCGGCGGTGGGGAGAACCTTTTTCCTGTTGCCCCTGATGAGCGAGAAGTGGTGGCTGGTGACAAAGTCATTCCTCCTCAACAACCTGTTCATCTTTGTGGTTGCCGAAATTTTGGTGCTGGTGTGGGGGTTGATTGTGGCCTTGGCACGCATGCTACCTGGCCCCGCAGGCAAACCCATTCGGGCTCTTGCCATTATCTACTGCGATGTTTTCCGGGGCTTGCCTGCCGTCGTCACCTTGTATCTCATAGGCTTCGGCATTCCTATTTCAGGCCTTCCCGAACTCGTCGTTCCAAAAATCATGGGTCTGTTTGTTGATCTTTCGGCAATGACACCCATGGAAGTTAAAACCGCGACCCGCATCCCGGTGATCTGGTGGTGCATCCTGGCGCTCACGCTGACCTATGGCGCCTACGTGGCCGAAGTTTATCGCTCCGGGATTGAAAGCATCCACTGGAGCCAGGTGTCAGCGGCGCGCTCCCTTGGCCTCTCCTACATGCAAACCATGCGCCATGTCGTTGTGCCGCAGGCCGTGCGCCGCATCATGGCGCCGCTGCTCAATGATTTCATCGGATTGCAGAAGGACACGGCCCTGGTGCAGGTGGTGGGCGTCATCGACGCCTTCAACCAGTCGCGCATCATAGCCTCCAATGCCTTCAACCTGTCCGCCGTGACCATCGTGGCAATCCTCTTTGTGCTGATTACCATTCCGCAGGCCCGCTTCGTCGACAAGCTCATCGAGCGCGACAATGCCCGCACCAGGGCAGGGGGCTGACATGGCATTCCTTGAAATGAAAAATGTTGAAAAGGAATTCGGCCCGGTGCGCGTGTTGCGCGGCATCAATCTGGAGGTGAATGAACATCAGGTCGTCTGCCTCATCGGCCCCTCGGGCTGCGGCAAGTCCACGCTTCTGCGCTGCATCAACGGCCTTGAAAAAATCCAGGGCGGCGAAATACGGCTTGAGAATGACCGGGTGTCAGGGCCCGGCGTGGATGTGAACAGGCTGCGCCAGCAGGTTGGCATTGTCTTTCAAAGCTTCAACCTGTTTCCGCACATGAGCGTGCTGGAAAATGTGACACTTGCGCCCACCAAGGTCTTGAAGATGCAGCAGGCCGCCGCCGATGACCGCGCCATGGTTCTGCTGAAGCGCATCGGGCTTGAAGCCAAAGCCAATGAATATCCGGATCGCCTCTCCGGCGGCCAGCAGCAGCGCGTGGCCATTGTCAGGGCCTTGGCCATGGAGCCCAAGCTCATGCTGCTGGATGAGATCACTTCTGCCCTCGATCCCGAACTCGTGTCGGAGGTTTTGAACATCGTGCGCGATCTCGCCTCGCAGGGCATGACCATGCTGCTCGCCACCCATGAAATGGGTTTTGCCCGCGAAGTCGCGTCCAAGGTGTGTTTCCTCTATGAGGGCGTCGTTCACGAGGAAGGCCCGCCGGAGGAACTTTTTGGCGAACCAAGGGAGGAGCGCACCAGGGCCTTTCTGAAACGTATTATCGAGGCAGGCCGCCTTTGATTCAACTACTCGGTGGAACAAACACAGCAGCAGGCCGTTTAGATATGTGGCGGAAATACGCACTTATCTCATAGTTCTGCCGCATACGGCCCCTAAACGCGGGGCAGAATCAACAGCTTGACGTGCAATTGGTCACGTCACTTCCTCGGAGGATATACATGAAGTTTCTACCCCTGACCGCCAGCCTTATGGCTTTGGCCCTGTTTTCGGCCCCGGCATTTGCCCAGGAACAGCCACCAGCCACTGTTGAGGAAGCTGCGTCGCAGGTTCCGGAAGAAGTTCTGGTCCTGATCAATGACACACGGCCACTTGCGGAGCTTTCAGTCGAAGAACTCGGTGCCCGCGCCAAGCAAGCTCGCCAGTTCTCGAAAATGAAAGGCCTTCCCGCTGAAACGCGCGACCAGTTGCAGACCATGGCCCAGGCGGCGCGTGGTGAAATAGCAGCCCGCGAGCAGCAGGCGGCCCAGCCTGAAGCGCCAGCGGCCGAACAGCCGGCAGCCCCATCTGTTGCTGAACAGCCAGCAGTCGAAGCACCCGCAGCGCCAGCCGTTGCCCAGCAACCCGCAGTCGAAGCCCCGGCAGCGCAGCCTGCCGAGGACGCAGGCCCGGTGGCCGTGGAACTCCCGCCCGATGTGGCCAATCTCCTGAATGATCAAAGGCCGTTGAGTGAGCTCAGCGCCGAGGAACTGGATCATCGTTTCAAGACGGCCCGCCAGTTCTCCAAGGCAAAGAAATTGCCAGATGACACCAAGGCCCAGTTGGCTGGAATTGCGAAAGCGGCCCGCGAAGAGCTGATGACCCGTGAAACGGCTGCCCAGAAGGTGCCGGAGCCACAAGTCCAGCCCGAAACCGCCGCACAGTCATCAGCAGCTGAGCAGCCCGCTGTTGTCGAACAGCCCCCAATTGCCGGGCAGCCGCCCATAGCGGAGTCACAGCCGCCAGCCGCCGCTGCGCCAGTCGATGCAAAGCAATCCCAGCAACTCGACGGCAACGCGGCAGTTCCGGAAGCCGAGGCCAAAGCCAAAGCCTATCTTGATGATACTACGCCTGCCGACAAGCTCTCCGATGAAGATCTGCGCAAGCGGCTCGATGGCATTCGCGAACTGATGGCGGGCAATGAACTTTCCCGCAAAACCGAACAGGCACTGCGCAAGAAGCTGCGCGTCGAGCGCGAAATCTTGCGTAACCGCGTGGCCCTGGCCGAGCCGCCGAAACCAGCTCAACCAGAAGCTGGAAATCAGCCGGCTCCCAAGCCCTCAAAAATCAACAAGAAGGATTACACCTTCAACCTTGATATCGTGCTGAATGACCGCAGGCCTTCTGATGAGCTGCAGGACTACGAACTTCGCCGCCGTCTGGAAGTCTATCGCCAGTACGACCGCGACGAGCGCTATGACGAAGGTCAGCGCGCCTATTGGCGGGAAGTCAGGCAGCGCGACGAAGCGCTCCTCCAGCAACGGTTGATACGCGAGCGCCGCCAGCGCCAGGCCGAGCTTGCCTCGCAATATGAGGACGACCAGTATGATATCGAGCTGGGTGATGGATACAACCCGGATCAGCAGGACGATGTCTATGCTGCCGAAGTTGACGACGAGGAACTGGAAGATGTGCTCGTTGCCGCGCCGCGCCGGAAAATCGACCGCCGCTATACGGTAGAGGAAGTTGAAGCATCACCCGATCTGCGCGAGGCCCTGCCACGCATCGAAATCGATACCGTGCGCTTTGGCTTCAATGAGGCCTTCGTGCGCCCGGAAGAGGTGGGCAACCTTGACCGTATCGGCGAAATCATGGAGCGCGTCCTGAGCAAGCATCCGCGCGAGGTGTTCCTGATTGAGGGCCACACCGATGCGGTAGGCTCCGATGCCGCCAACCTGAAGCTGTCCCGCGAACGCGCCGCGGCGATCAAAAAGGCGCTTACGACCTATTACGTCATTGAGCCCAAAAACCTCCAAACCGTGGGCTATGGCGAACGGTACCTGAAAATCCCGACCGCCGAGGCGGAACAGGAAAATCGCCGGGTTTCCGTGAGCCGCGCCACCTCCGTATTGGGTGAGCTTGACGAGTAACGTCTTTCCCTTGCAAGTCCCTTGGGCCGCGTCTAAAACGCGGCCCAATTCATTTCAACATACAGGGAAAATTATGGCCATCGAACGTACCTTCTCGATCATCAAGCCGGATGCAACCCGGCGCAATCTGACCGGCGCCATCAACGCCAAGATCGAGGCGGCGGGCCTGCGTATCATCGCCCAGCGCCGCACCAAGTGGAAGCAGGCCGATGCCAGGAAATTCTACGCCGTTCATGCCAAGCGCCCCTTCTACAAGGACCTGGTGAAGTTCATGACCTCGGGCCCCATCGTCATGCAGGTGCTGGAAGGCAACAATGCAGTGGCCAAGTACCGCGAAATCATGGGCGCCACCAACCCGGCCAATGCCGATGCCGGCACCATCCGCAAGGATTTCGCCGAATCCATCGAAGCCAATTCGGTGCATGGCTCCGACAGCGCCGAGAACGCCAAGAAGGAAATCAAGCTCTGCTTCAAAGCCGCTGAGATCGTCGGCTAACGTCATGTGGGTCGCCCTTTACATCATTGCCATCGTGCTGGTGAACTGGCTGTTCACTGCCGTCGCACCCTGGAGCACGGTCTTGGGTGACCTCTATTTGGCCAATGTCGTGGTGGGCTTCGTGTTCGTCCTGCGCGACTATGCCCAGCGTGAAATCGGCCACAAGGTTTTGCTGGCGACTTTGTTTGCCGGCATCGCCACCTATTTCATGGTGGACCCGGCCATTGCCATCGCCAGCGTTACGGCCTTCGTGCTGTCGGAAATGGCCGACTGGGCCATCTATTCTTTCACACGGCGTCCGCTGCAGTCGCGTATCCTGATTTCCAGCCTGGTGGCGGTGCCGCTCGATACGCTGGCCTTCCAGTATCTGGCGGGCTACTTGACCCCCGCCGCATTTGCCACTGAAGTGTTGAGCAAGGCACTCGGCGTGGCCATCGTCTGGTATCTCCTGAAGCTGCGAGTTGAGAGTGCTGCTGCGGCTGCACACTGATCTACGGGGACTTTAAAACATGGGAAAGACGCGGCTTGAGGCATTCAGCGATGGCGTGATCGCCATCATCATCACGATCATGGTGCTGGAACTGAAGGTTCCCCACAACGCCAAGCTTTCAGCCCTTTGGGAGTTAGGTCCGGTATTTCTTAGTTACGTTTTGAGTTTTGTTTACGTAGGCATCTACTGGAACAACCATCATCATCTATTTCATGCGGTCAAGCATGTGAGCGGCGGCATGCTCTGGGCCAATCTTCATCTTCTTTTCTGGCTTTCGCTGTTTCCCTTCACCACGGGCTGGATGGGCGAAAACCATTTCGCTACATGGCCGGTGATTATCTACGGCATGAATTTAATGCTGGCGGGCGTGGCCTACGGCATTCTTGTCCGCTTCATTCTTGCAACCCACGGCAAAGATTCAGACATTGCAAGAGCCATTGGCTCCGACTTCAAGGGCAATATCTCTGTTGCAGTCTACGCCGTTGCGATTGCTGTTGCCTTCTACAATCCCTGGATTTCCGGCGGTCTTTTCGTTGCTGTGGCCCTGATCTGGTTCATTCCGGATCCCCGCATCGAGAAAACCATACGCTAGCCTATCATGGTCGGCGGCGTTTCCAGCGGAGGCACATGCCGGACCCGTTCGCGGTAGGAAATGTAAATCGCACAGGCAATCAGGATGCCAACGCCGAGAAACGTCCAAGTGTCGGGAAAGTCCCCGAAGAAATACCAGCCCACAACCACCGCCATGATAATTTCCGTGTAACCCAGCGGCGCCAGCAGCGACGCCTCCGCATAATCATAGGCCCGCACGATGAGATAGTGCCCTGCAGTGGCGATGAAGGCGAGCAATACGAAAAGCCCCCACTGCTGCGGCGTAGGCGCCTGCCAGACAAAGACCACGGCTATTGAAGCGAGCGCAGCCCCCGCAAGGCTGGTGAGGAAGGTCGTGGTCATGGCGCTGGCGCTGCCCGCAATGCGCCGCGTGAGCAGCATGTAAAGCGCCAGCGAGGTGCCAGCCCCCAAAGCCATGAAAACTCCGGGGTTCAGGCTCTGAAAGCCCGGGCGAATGATAATCAGCGTGCCCATGAAGCCAACCGCCACTGCAAGCCAGCGGCGCAGGCCAACTTTTTCACCAAGCACCACCGGCGACAGCATCGTGATGATCAGCGGCTGGACAAAAAAGATCGCCAGCGTTTCGGCAATTCCCTGGAATTTCAGGGCCCAGAAGAACAGCGTCGTAGCCGCCATGAGGAACACGGCGCGAATCAGGTGAACCGCCGGGCGCTGCGGAATAAGGCTGCGGGCTCCGTCCATTTTCCACACCAGGGGTGCCGTCATTACCATGGCGAAGAAAAGCCTGGCCCAGACGATTTGGATGATCGGCACATTCTGCTGGCCCAGGAATTTGGCCACAACATCAAGAAATGGCAGCACTATCATCGCCCCGATCATCAGGGCGATGCCAATTAGGGTGTTGGGGCGGGTGGGTTGGGACATGGCGGGCTAGCTATCGCATCGCCGGGCCATTCGCAATTTGTTTACGACTTGGGCGCATGCTGGGCGGGTATGCGTAGTTGGAGCTGTTTATGAACGATCAAATCGGCATAACCGCTCCGAGACCCGCCTAACCTCAGGGGGTTCTATCCTCCGGCGGCGCCTCGGACGGCGAACTGGAGGAACTATGACTAAGTTCAATACTGTTTTTGTGTGCATTTCATTTCTCGCCCTGGCTTTTTCAAGCTCGGCGCAGGCCATGGGCATGTGCGGCAGCCGTGCCGACTTCATCAAGGCCCTCTCGGACAAGTACCAGGAAACCGGCAAGGCGCTCGGCATCGCGGGCCAGGTGAATCTCGTCGAGATCTTCGCCTCAAAGGCGGGCACCTGGACCATTTTGGTGACAACGCCTCAAGGCAAATCCTGCATCATCGCCGCAGGAAGCTCGTGGGAAGACTTGCCCCCAAGCAAGAATCTGACCTCGCTCTAGGCTTTAAGCCGGGCGTTTGTCGGATCCCAGAGTGATTCGCCAACGATGCTTGCCTTTCGCTTCTCACCGAACATGAGAACCTCGAAGCCTGTGCCCATGGCCGTCATGGCGGGGTCCACATAGGCGAAGGCCAAGGATTTCTTGACCGCATGGCCGTAGCCGCCCGACGTGGTGAGGCCCACGATCTTCTCGCCGCTGTAAACGGGTTCATTCCCCACGCAATCTGAATCCGTATTGGCAACTTCAAGCGACACGAGCTTCATCCGGGCTCCACGCTGATGCTTGGAAAGTGTAGAGGCCTTGCCAATGAAGTCCGGCTTGTCCAGCCGGATGAAGCGCTCCATTGAAGCTTCGAACATGTCAATTTCCGTTGTCAACTCCGAGCCCCAGCCGCGGTAGGATTTTTCCATGCGCAGCGAATTCATGGCGTAAGTGCCAAAAAGTTTTAGCCCATAGGGTTTTCCGGCCTTTGTCAAACTGTCGAAAACTTCAGGCATGTCGGCCATCGGGACATGCAATTCCCAGCCCAATTCGCCCACATAATTCACCCGCAACAGCCGCACCTTCTTGACGCCTGCAACCTCGGCCTCCTTGCCCGTAAGCCAGCGGAAGCTTGCATTGGAAAGATCGGTCGCGGTGCATTGGCTCAGCACCTCGCGCGCCAGCGGCCCAGCCAGAACCAGCACGCCAAAGTCATCGGTGACGTCGGCGATCGTCACTTCCTCGGCGGCCAGCCTGCGCCACTCCAACTGGTCCTTGTCGTGCAACTGGGCAACGGCGGCAGAAAGCACATAGAAATGCTCAGGCCCCAGCCGCGTGACGGTGATTTCCGATTCAATGAAGCCGTTCCCGTTCAGCAGATGGCCAAGGATTATGCCGCCATCCTTGGTTGGAATCTTGTTCGCGCAAATCCGCTCAAGGAACGCATAGGCGTCCCGGCCCTTCACCTCGAATTTGGAAAAAGTTGAAAGGTCCATGAGGCCAACCTTTTCGCGCACCGCCAGCGCTTCCTGGCGCACCGCCTCGAACCAGTTCGAACGCTTGTAGGAATAGGCCTCGCCCTTGCCGGACGTGTCAAACCAGCGCGGCCGCTCCCAGCCGAAGATCTGCGCGAACTGCGCTCCCTCGGCTTTCAGCTTTTCATAAAGCGATGATTTGCGCAGGCCCCGGCCAACTTCATGCTGCTCGCCCGGCTTGTAGCAATAATACATGTGGTGATAGTCGGCGACCGAGACTTCCGCCGTATAATCCTTGCTCGCCCAATTGCCGAAGCGCCGCGGATCAAATTCGCGCATGTTGATCTCCGCCTGGCCATGCACCATCCACTGCGCCAGATATTTGCCGGCCCCGCCGCCCTGGCAGATGCCGATGGAAGCGCCGCAATGCATCCAGTAGTTCTTGGGGCCGGGAGCAGGGCCGGAAAGATAGGTGCCGTCTGGCGTGTGCGTAATGGCTCCGGAAATGATGGACTTGAGCCCCGCATTGCCGAAAATCGGCATGCGTTCCGTGGCCCGCTCCAGCCACGGCGTAAGGCGGTCCAGCTCAGGAACGACAAGTTCGCTTTCAAAATCCCAGGCGGGCGGCTGGCCATCCCAGCAGAGATGCGCCGTTTCGGTTTCATAAGGTCCCACCAGCACCCCATTGGTTTCCTCGCGCAGGTACGCATGGGAGTAGGGATCGCGCACCACGGGCAGTTCCGGCGCAAGATCAATCAGCTCCTTCAACGGCTCAGTGATCATGTAATGGTGCAGCATGTTGGCGATGGGCACATTGTGCCCAGTCCAGGAGCCCACCACATCGCAATAGGAGCCGGCGGAATTCACCACATGCTGGCAGGTGATGTTTCCCTTGTCGGTGATCACATTCCATTCGCCCGACGGCAATTGCTTGATATCCATGACACGGGTGCGGCGATAGATTTCAGCGCCGAGCTTCCGCGCGCCGGCCGCCATCGCATTGGTGATGTCGGCAGGTGCCACATGGCCGTCGGTAATGGTGTGGAAAGCCGCCTTCACCCCAAAGGTTTCAAGGAAGGGATGGTACTGCTTGATCTCCGAGGGACCGATGATTTCGCATTCATAGCCGGCAAGGCGAGACACGCCATAAACATACTTGAACCAGTTCACCTCTTCGTCCGTGGTGGCGAGCCGCAAGCCCCCGCAGCCATGCCAGGACACGGCTTGCCCCGTAAGCTTCTCCAGTTGCGGATAAAGCTGGGTGCCATAGAGATGCACCTTGGACATGTTGAGCGAGCCGTTGAACTGCGGGCATTGGCCCGCCGCATGCCAGGTGGAACCGGAGGTGAGCTCACCCTTTTCGACAAGCGCAATATCGCTCCAGCCTTCCAGCGCCAGATGATAAAGCAGGCCTACGCCCATTACGCCGCCGCCGACCACAACCACCCGCGCATGGGACTTCATTCGATTCCTCCGAGAAACAAAACAGTGTAAACCGTGAGTGCTCATGTTCTCAAGCGTCGCGCAAGCAAGTTTCTTGTGCCTGAGGTGAGAGGGATTCACCACCTTGTGGTTCATGGAGGGTTCAGGTGAGCGGTGCGAGACTGGAAAACTCAGGAGGATTCGTCATGCGCAAGCTTATAGCCGTTTTGTTTTTCACTGTTTCCCTCACCCCCGTGGCCCATGCCACCTCCGGCCCCGGTTGCCTGATCGTCACCAATGTGGCCGAGGATGATGCGCTGAATATGCGCAGCCGCCCCTCCGCCTCATCGCGCATTGTCGATCAACTGGTGCCGGGCCAGCACGGCATTATCCATCTGGACGCGCCCTGTGGCCCCCTCAGCAGCCCGTGGCCCCAGCGCTGGTGCCGGGTCAGCCATTACAATGCTGAAGTGGTAACCCACGGCTGGGTAAAGGCACGCTATGTCAGGGACAGCGACTGCCCGTAATCAGGGGCAGATTGGTGAGGGCAGGCCGCTGCAAATTGCCGCCACGATTTCGGCGCGCAGGCCCCAGAAACCAAACCCCAGCAACAGGGGTGTGACAAAGCCGCTAGCCAAATAGTAGATGAAATTGCGCACGCTGTCGGGCGCCCAGAAACCGGCATCGTCCCATTCCGCTCCCACCACATGTTTTTCAAACTGGTAGTCGTCACGGGTGAGCGTATCCAGCGGTTCGCCAAGGCCCAGATCTTCCGCAAACATGGTCGCATGGGCCCGCCAGAAATGGCCAAGGCCGCCCAGCAGCGCGCCAACAACCGCGGCTGCAAAAACAAAGCATATGTAGGCGAAGCCGGCCATCGGGCGAGATTATCGCCCGTTCTGTTACTCAGGGCTTAACGGCCTCATAGAGCATCAGGGCCGTGGCGGTGGCTACATTGAGCGATTCCGCCCCGCCGGGCATGGGAATGCGGACAAGGCTGCTGCACGCCGCCCCAAGCTCTTCCGAAAGCCCCCGGCGCTCGCTGCCCATGACGAGCAAGGTGGGGGATTTGTAGTTCCGCCTGAAATCTTCGGTTCCCTTGAGATGGGTGCCGACCACATCGCCGGGCCAGGTTTTGCACAGCGCGATGAAGGCCGCCGTTTCCATGCGCACCAGCGGAACCCCAAAAATGGAACCCGTGGTGGCCCGCACGCAATCCCCCGAATAGGGGTCGCAGGATTGCCCGACCAGAATAACTCCGGAGGCCGCAACCGCATCCGCCGTGCGGATGATCGTGCCGAGATTGCCCGGGTCGCGCATATCCTCCAACGCGACCCACACGCCGTTTGGGATGACCTCGCCCACATAGCGCTGCCCGAACGTGGCAAGGGCGCTCTGCGGATTGTTCTGCCCGCTGAGTCCCTCCATGATTTTTTCGGTGACCAGAATGGGCCGCGTTTCGCCCCATGCTGAAATGGGCTCCGTTGACACCAGGTGCACAGGCACCCAGCCCGCCTTTCGGGCCCGGTCCAGCATCTCCCAGCCTTCGGCCACAAACAGGCCGGTTTCCTGCCTGAATTTCTTCTCGGCAAGCGAGCGGATAAGCTTGATTGTGGGATTCTGGGGAGACAAAACTGTAGCCATGACGGCAACTATAGTTTCCGCTATATCTCCCGTCCATGAACATTCGCCCCAACATCAAAACCGGAATTTCCGTTTGTCCCCATGATTGCCCCTCAGCCTGCGCCCTGGAGGTGGAGCTGCTGGATGAACGCACCATCGGCCGGGTGCGCGGCGCCAAGGACAATTCCTACACCCTCGGCGTGATCTGCGAAAAAGTCGGCCGCTATGCCGAACGCATCCACCATCCTGACCGCCTGCTTTACCCTCTGAAGCGCGTAGGCCCCAAGGGCACGGGCCAATTCAAGCGCATCAGCTGGGATGAGGCGATGGAGGAAACAGCTTCCGCCTTTCTCAAAGCCGAGGCCGACTTTGGTTCCGAATCCGTCTGGCCCTATTACTACGCGGGCACCATGGGTCTCGTCATGCGCGATGGCATTGAGCGCCTGCGCCACAGCAAAAATTATTCCGGCATGTATGGCACCTTCTGTATTTCGCTTTCATGGAGCGGATATTTTGCCGGGGCCGGCAACATTTCTGGCGTTGATCCCCGCGAGATGCAGAAGTCGGACTTGATCGTGATCTGGGGTGGCAACCCGGTGAACACGCAAGTGAATGTCATGACCCACGCCATGAAGGCCCGCAAGGATTGCGGCGCCAGGATCGCTTGCGTCGATATCTATGACACCGGCACCATGAAGCAGGCCGACGTGAAACTGCTCATCCGCCCCGGCACCGATGGTGCCTTGGCCTGCGCCATCATGCATGTGCTGTTCCGCGATGGCTACGCCGACTGGCCTTACCTTGAGGAGCTCACCGATTGCCCCCGCGAATTTGAGGCCCACCTCAAAACCAAAACCCCCGAATGGGCTTCGAAGATTTGCGATATCACCGTTGCCGAAATCGAAGCCTTTGCAAAATTGATCGGCGAAACCAAACGCACCTATTTCCGGCTGGGCTATGGCTTCGCCCGTGGACGAAATGGGGCCGTGAACATGCATGCCGCCTCCTGCATCCCCGTGGTCACCGGCGCCTGGAAACACGAAGGCGGCGGCGCCCTCCATTCCAACAGCGGCATCTACAAATGGAACAAGAAAATGATCGAAGGCACCGATGCCGCCAAGAGCGGCCTCCGCGTCATTGATCAAAGCCGCATCGGCCCGGCACTTTTGGGTGACGCCTTCGATCTCGCCGGCGGCCCACCCGTCAAAGCCATGCTCATTCAAAACACCAATCCGGCCTCCGTGGCCCCGGACCAGACCAAGGTAAAGCAGGGTCTGGCCCGCGAAGATCTCTTCGTCTGCGTCCACGAACAATTCATGACCGAGACGGCGAAGTTCGCCGACATCGTTTTGCCCGCCACCATGTTTCTAGAACATGATGACGTCTATCAGGGCGGCGGCCACCAACACATCCTGTTTGGGCGCAAACTGGTGGAAGCTCCCGGTGAATGCCGCAGCAATCATGATGTGATCTGCGACCTCGCCAAGCGTCTGGGCGCGGAGCATGAGGGCTTCACCAAGACGCCCCGTGAATTGATTGACTGGACCCTGAAGCATTCCCGCCGGCCCGATTTGCAGAAGCTCGATGACGAAAACTGGATTGATGTGCAGCCCGATTTCGAGACGGCGCATAATCTGAAACGCTTCGGCCATGCCGATGGCAAATTCCATTTCAAGCCGGACTGGGTGAAGGCAGCGTACCTCTCGCCAACCGGCCCACTCGGCCCGGTGAAAGACATGCCTGTATTTCCCGATCACTGGGGCGCCATTGAAGAGGCCACCGAAGATTATCCCTTCCGCCTCGCTACCAGCCCGGCCCGCACCTTTCTCAATTCCACCTTCAATGAAACGCCATCCTCGCTCAAGCGTGAAGGCAGGCCCACGCTCTTTGTGCATCCCGAGGACTTGGCAGCCGCCGGCATTGCCGATGGCGACAAGGTGAAGGTAGGCAGCGCCCGTGGCGTGGTCACTCTCCACGCCAAGGCCCACGACGGACAGCGGCGCGGCGTTCTGATTGCCGAATCCATCTGGCCCAATGAGGCCTTTGAAGACGGGCAGGGGATCAATACCCTGACGGGCTGCGATCAGGCGGCCCCCGCGGCGGGCGGTCTTTTCCATGATAACCGGGTTTGGCTGAAGCCCGCGAGGTGAATCGGGGATGAACGGCGGGTTCAGGTCCCACTCAGGCAGGAAGTCCTAGTGTGAGGTCTAGTTAAACGCCTTTCACCACGGACCCGACATGAAAACCTTGTTTGCAATCTCCCTCGCCGGACTTCTGCTGGCTGTGGCCTCGGCCCCATCCTTCGCCGGCGATGACAGAAAAAACACAACGCAAACCCATGCCGCAACCACCAATCAGCAGGTTTCCATCAAGCTTTTGCGCCTGCGGACGAGGCCCCCGCAAACCCCGGTGATACCCTTGGGAATTAACCAATGATTAACCCTTTGGAGTCCCTCCAAGTGCTTGAAAAGAATCATTTTCTTGCAGCCCAGAATCGTTACACGGTGCCTTCCATGATAGAAATCCGCTACCCAAACCCGCCGTCCTGGCTTCTGCTGATGGCTGTAGTCCTGATCCTCGCCACGCTGGCGCCGGTCGCTGTTTTGGTCGGCTGAAAGCCTCAAGGCAGGCGCGAAATGCGGTCGAAAAGCAGGTCAAAAAACCCTTGCGCATTGATCGAGCGGCACACCGTGGCATTGGGCTTCTTGCCCGTGACGCGCCACCAATCCACCACTGTCGCACCCATGGTGAGTTCGGACTCGCATTCGATCTCGACATTCACCTCGCGGCCCTGAAAAAGCTCGGGCTGCAAGAGCCAGGCCATCACGCAGGGGTCATGCAGCGGTCCGCCATCGGTGCCGTATTTCTCTTCGTCAAAGCGCTCGGAGAATGCCAGCATCGCCGCAATGGCGGGGCCGGGCTTGTTCTTGATCCCGCGGAATCTCTCGATGCGTGCCGCGGTGGACAAGGCCTGGTGGGTGCAGTCCAGCGGCACAAGCGTGATGGGAATGCCCGCTTGAAACACCACGCGCGCCGCATGCGGGTCCACGTAGATGTTGAACTCCGCCGCGGGCGTAATGTTTCCGGCTTCAAAGTAACCGCCCCCCATGGCGACGATGCGCTTGATGCGGGATGCAATCCTGGGCTCGTGGATGAGGGCCAGCGCGATGTTTGTCATGGGGCCGAGAACACACAGGGTAATGGTTCCCGCTTCGTGCGTCATCAGCGTCTCAACGATAAAATCCACCGCGTGCTGTTTCTGCAGCGGCATCTTGGGGTCAGGCCAGACTGGGCCATCAAGACCGGTTTGCCCATGCACATGTTCAGCCGTCACCTGCTGACGCAGAATGGAGCGCGCCGCCCCTGCGAAAACCTTGATGTCGGGCCGCCCCGCCAGTTCGCAAATCTTGCGCGCGTTGATTTCGGTAAGTGCCAGCGGCACGTTTCCCGCCACCGCCGTAATGCCTAGAACCTCGAACTCCGGCGAGGCGAGTGCCAGCAGTATGGCAACGGCATCATCCTGGCCGGGGTCCGTGTCGATGATGATGGGCAGGGGCTCTGTCATTTTCTGGAAGCTCTTCGTTTCTTGCGCAGGTGATAGGTAAGCGCCAGGGAAATGCAATGGCGCAGGGGCTCTTCTGGTAGCCTATCGGCCACATCAAAGACAATGCTCCTGTTGCCCTCGAATTTCATTTTGCCCAGGTAGAGTTCCTTGAAATTATCGATCAGGCCGGAGGTGCAAATGAAATACATCGCGTATTTCGTGGGGTCATTCTTGATATGGTCGATCCGGATGGTGCTGCCGCTGCCGGTTTCCGGAGTTATGAAGCTGGGCTGCCCCCAGCGCAGGGTTTCCTCGAGCCTGCCAACCCCGGGCGTTGTCTTTGCCACGTCGAATATCATCCGACGCAGGGTGAGCAGCTTTTCCCGCACCGGTTTGGGATAGATGTCGAAATCAAGCTTTGCCATGAACAGCCGCTCCTATGTCAATTCTTGCCCTGCTGCCCCTCTACTGCCACACTGCTGACAGCATGTTGTCAGCAGTGTTACTATAGGGAAAGACATGCGCCGAGCCGACCGTCTTTTACAGCTGATCCAGATCCTGCGCCGCCATCGCCGCCCGGTGACCGGTGATGTGATGGCGCGTGAGCTGGAAGTCTCGCTCCGCACGGTTTACCGCGACATTGCCACCTTGACCATTGAAGGGGTTCCCATTCGCGGCGAGGCGGGCGTGGGCTATGTGCTGGGCGAGGGCTATGACCTGCCGCCCCTGATGTTCACTACCGATGAACTGGAAGCAGTCATGCTGGGCCTCCGCTGGGTGGCCAGGCGCGGCGACAAGGATTTGGCCCGCGCCACCCAAGATACAGTGGCCAAGATTGGCACTGTGCTGCCGGAAAAACTCAGGCCCTTCCTGTTTGATGCGGGGCTTCTGGTGCCGCTGCGCACGCATCACGCGCCGGACCGCATTGACGTGGCCCAGTTCCGCGCCGCCATCCGCGATGGCCGGAAGGCCTCGTTTTCCTTCCGCAGTGAAGAGGGCAATGAAACCATCCGCACCATATGGCCCATCGCCATTTCCTATTTCGATGCCCAGCGCCTGATCATCGGCTGGTGCGAACTGCGCACCGCCTTCCGCTCGTTTCGCACCGACCGCATGATGGCCATGGAAGTGCTGAAGGACAAATATCCGGAACGCCGCAAGGTATTGCTGAAGAAATGGCAGGAAGAAGTGCGCCACGAAACCGGCCAGCCGCAGCTGGATGTGTTTATGTGAATATCTAATTTCCACCTCCCCCTTGTGGGGAGGTCGAAATTCGCGCGATAGCGCGGATTGAGGGTGGGGGTCTGGTGGTGTCGGAGCGACCCCCACCCCTAACCCCTCCCCACAAGGGGGGGTAACGTCCGCGCAGGCTGGATGTTTATCCTTTTCCAAAGCCAGCCTGAGCGATTGCATTGACCACGAAGCTCGGTTGATTCCATGATTATTTGGAGGCGAGTGTAAGATTCTAAATACCGCTTCTTTCAATACCTCATCATTAAGTCGCTTTTGATGCCCGCGGCGAGGTGCAAATAGAGCATCATATCCGCCTGTACGGTATATGTTAATGTTCTTGTCAACAAACGCCTTGTTCATGCCGGTGAATTTGCAGATTGTCGCTTTCTTCAGGAAATGCGGCGAGTTGCTGAGAGCATTCGCCCAAAGATTCAGGCGCTGGCCGACCATGCCTATCTGCTGGATCATAGTATAGACCTGGCTTCCGAAACTTCCGCAGCTGGAAACTATGAAATCGGAACAATTGCTCATTTTGATATCAAGCGAGATCAAATTCCAGATGATCGGACGATTAATGAGATGTTGGGGCACCTACTTTCAGCCTATCAGCAAATCAGCACAAAAGAGGACGTAATGCCTGAATTGTCGCCCAGTAGCCCCACAGTAGTGGAAGGTGTACCATATTTGCTCGAGAATGCCCTCCAAGACCTCTTTCTCGATCGAGAAGAAATCGAACATATCATCGAGATTTGGCAGGCGAAGAAGAATATCATTCTCCAAGGCGCACCCGGCGTTGGGAAGTCATTTGTCGCTAAGCGCTTGGCCCAGGTCATTGTTGGCCAACATGACAACAGCAGGATTCAAGTAATCCAATTTCACCAATCGTACAGTTATGAAGACTTCGTACGTGGTTATCGACCAAATGGAACAAATGGTTTTTCCCTAAGCGACGGAATTTTCTTTGAATTTTGTCAAAGAGCACTTGCTGAGCCGCAGCATAAGTTTGTGATGATTATAGATGAGATCAACAGAGGCAATCTTTCAAAGATTTTCGGAGAACTGATGTTGCTCATCGAAACTGATAAGAGGGGTCCTGATTGGGGCATTCGCCTTGCATACTCCACGAGTTCAGAGGCAAGTTTCTTTGTTCCAGAAAATCTCTTTATTGTTGGAATGATGAATACCGCCGACCGGTCGCTGTCCCTAGTTGATTACGCACTGCGACGTCGCTTTTCCTTTGCCCAGCTGGAACCCAAGTTTAATTCGCCAAAATTTAGAGAGTTTCTATCCAAAAAGGGCGTCAGCAACGAAGTGATTACTCGGATTGTTTCTAAGATGGGAGCGCTAAATGAGGCTATTGAGAGTGATAAAGCCAATTTAGGTCGCGGTTTCAAAATCGGCCATAGCTTTTTCACACCGAATGATCCAGTTCCAGATTCTGAGAAATGGTATAGGCGGATCATAGAGACGGAAATTTACCCGCTTCTTCAAGAATATTGGTTTGACGCTGATGACGAAGCTGAAGGTTGGCTTCAACAGCTTCGTAGTAGCGTTTTCTTTTCATGGATATGATGAAGCGCTAGCAATCCAACTAAGCGAGCTGCTTTCTGATCGCATGAAGACTTTCATCTATACCGAACATCAGCGGAAACTAGCTAGCACTGACGGAATGGTGAACTTTAGTGAAGTCTATGGAAAGCAGGCCAGAATTGTTGTGGTGATCTATCGCAAAGAGTGGGGCGAGACGCCTTGGACGCTCGTAGAAAGTGAAGCCATTCGGTCACGCGCGTACGGTACTGGCTTCGATTTCACGACCTTCATTCCCGTAGAGGAAAAACCGAGTGTACCTGCCTGGGTACCAAAGACGAGACTGTGGGTGGGGTTACAGCGCTTTGGTGTCACATCTGCAGCAGCGGTTATTGAAGCTAGGGTAATTGAGGCCGGCGGCCTCCCCCACGAAGAAACAATCACGGAACGGGCCATTCGGTTTAAACGTTCCATGGAACTCGAATCGGCTAAGAACCAGTTTGTGAATAGTGACAAAGGTGTAAAGGCCGCTTTTGCAGCCTACGAAGAGTTTGCAGTCGCACTCGGGGTGGGATGCAAAAGTATAAGTGAAACTGGAAGTCCAATTAGGTTACAAAGATCTAGTGATTACAATATCATAAGCAGCGGTAAAGTGAATTTAGTTATTAGTTGGAGGTATCATTTTATTAATGATCTGAATGAATCGGTACTCACCGCATCATTTTACCGAGGATTTCCAAACTTACCTGGTTTCATGCCTTCTCTTTATAAAGAACGACTGTTACATGAAGAGCTGTTTGACTATCGGTTGACACATCTCGATCGTCACGCCTACGTCGCTCGAGCTAATGGGCGCGAATTTACACCTGAGTAATTGTCTGATCACTTGCTGAAAGTGTACATGGAAGTTCTGGAAAGAGATGCTCGCGTTCAAGATGACGAGCCCTTGAGACGTTCAAACCGATCAACTTTCTAAATTTGTGCTTGTTACGAGCTTCTTCGCGATCGCTTACATCGACACACCAGGAAGTGCGCGTGGTCGGCAACCGGAACTATAGCCACTTTCACTATACCCCCTCCCCACAAGGGGGAGGGGAATCAACTTAGCTTTATTGCCACCATCGCCAGCGCCTGGGGATAAAGCTTGTGCTCCTCCACCAATACCCGCGCCGATAATGTCTCCGGGGTGTCGTCCGGCAGCACCGGAACTTCCGCTTGCGCGATGACCGGCCCGCCATCCAGTTCAGCGGTTACAAAGTGAACCGAGCACCCATGAATCTTGGCGCCATCGGCCAGCGCCCGTTCATGCGTATGGGTTCCCTTGTAGAGTGGCAGCAATGAGGGATGAATGTTGATCATTTTTCCGGCCCAGGATTCCAGCAGCACCGAGGTCACAACGCGCATGAATCCGGCACAGGCGATCAGGTCCAGTTTCTGCGATTGCAGATAGTCGTTGAGAGCGGCATCGAAAGCTTCGCGCGTCTTGTAGTTTTTATGATCAATGACATGTGTTGAAATGTTCCGGCCCTGAGCGAATTTCAGCCCGGCAGCATCCGGCTTGTTGGAAACCACGCACACGATTTCAGCCGGATAGGCCGGATCACGCGCTGCTTCCACAAGGGCCGCCATGTTGGAGCCGCGTCCCGAAATCAGAACCCCAACACGCTTCCGCTTCATCGGACCTTCAGGCTTCCCGTTGTCGCCACTCGCGCTTCTTTGCCCTTGCGCTTGCGCAAGTGGCCAAGGGAGACAACCGTTTCGCCGGATTTCTTGAGCGCTGTCGCAATCGCTTTGGCATCTTTCGCTTTCACCACCACAATCATGCCGATGCCACAGTTGAAGGTCCGCAGCATTTCGCGCTCAGGGGTGCCGCCAATCTCTTGCAGCCAGCCGAATACCGGCAAGAACGGCACTACGTCCAGATCGATTTCCGCAACACAGACCTTGGGCAGAACCCGGGGAATATTCTCAAGAAAGCCGCCGCCGGTGATATGAGCCAGCGCCTTGATGGATTTGCTTTTCTGAAACACCTTCAGCAGCGGCTTCACATAAATCCGCGTCGGCACAACCAGCGCCTCGCCCAGGGTCTTGCCCTTGGCAAAGGGGGCAGGGGCGTCATAGCCAAGCCCGCTCATCTCAACGATCTTGCGGATGAGGGAATAGCCATTTGAATGCGGCCCCGATGAAGCCAGTCCCAAAATCACATCGCCGGGACCAACATCCTTCGCGGGCAGAATTCTCTTGCGCTCAACCGCACCCACCGCAAATCCTGCAAGGTCATAATCCTTGCCGTGATACATCCCCGGCATCTCGGCGGTTTCCCCGCCGATCAGCCCGCATCCCGCCTGCTTGCAACCCTCGGCAATACCGGCGATCACCTCTCGGGCCTGCGCCACATCAAGCTTGCCCGTGGCAAAGTAATCCAGAAAGAAAAGCGGTTCCGCACCCTGCACAATGAGGTCATTCACCGACATGGCCACAAGATCAATGCCCACGCCGTGGTGCAGTCCCGTTTCGATGGCAACCCGCAATTTGGTGCCAACCCCGTCATTGGCGGCCACCAGAACCGGATCCTTGTAGCCGCAGGCCTTGAGGTCAAACAGCCCGCCAAACCCGCCCAGCGCCGAATCAGTGCCTTTGCGTCGTGTGGCCCTCGCCATTGGCTTGATCGCTTCAACAAGGGCGTTTCCCGCGCTGATATCCACGCCCGCGTCCGCATAGGTAACGCCGTTCTGTTGTGCTTGTTTGCCGTCGCTCATGCCGCTAGTTTGCCCTAATATTCATGCTAAAGGGCCTCTTAGCCTGAAGTGGCGTGCGAATAAAGCGTGATGGTGGTTAATCACCAGAGGAAATGGAGCGGTTGACGGCATGATCTATCAACGACTGTGGCTGGTTTTTTTGGCCACGATGATCATGCTGGGCGCGCCCGCTGCCCACGCGGCAGGGCCAGTGGAAACCAGCGTCTTTGCCGTTCAGGGCGTGGCCGCCGATGTCACCGACAAGGACGTTGCAAGCGCCAAGAACAAGGCCCTGTTTGAAGTCCAAATGAAAGCCATTGTGATGCTGGCGCAGCGCCTGGGCAACGAAACCTTTGCAGCCGAAATCGCCAAGCTGGAACCCAAGGACGTGCTGCCCCTGCTTAAGTCCCTATCCATCGAGGAAGAGGGCACCGGGCCCGGCCACTACATCGGCAAATTCACTGTCCGGTTCATTCCGGCAAAGGTCGAGAGGCTTTTTGAAAGCTATGGCGTGACTGTCGTGTCCGAACAGGCTACCCCCATGCTGGTCTTGCCCATCTGGAAAGCAGCGGAAGGCACCGAATTGTGGGAGGACAACCTGTGGCGCACCGCCTGGCTCAATCTCCATGCCGAACAGTCGCTCGTTCCCCTCATCATCCCCATCGGCGATCTTGAGGACACAGCCGCCATCACGGCCCAGGACGTGCTCAATCTCGATCCGATCAAGCTTGAAGTGCTGCGCCGCCGCTATGGCACCCGAACCATATTGGTGGCCATTGCCGAACCCGCCGAAGGCAATGGCGTGCGCGCCATGATGAATGCCGAATCCGAACTCGGCAAAATCACCTTCGACAAAATCTATACTGCCGATCCGCCCACCCTTGAGGCCTCCGCCGCACTTGCGGCCACCCGCTTTCACGCCGTGATGATTGACAAGTACAAGTCGGACAAGACCAGGGCCCAGCAGGTCAGCGCCGATGCCAGCGTCTCCCATTCAATACCGGTGACCGTGCCATTCACCAGCCCTTCTGAATGGAACGCCGTTCGCTCGCGCATCCTCTCCTCGCCAGGCATTATTGGGGTTGACGTGTCCACCCTTGCGGCTGATGGCGCAGTGATCAGATTGATGTATGTTGGCGACTTGCAGATGGTGCAGACGTCAATGCAGGGAACCGGACTACAGATGTCGCAAATCGGGGGGAATTGGGTCATTCAGTCCCAGTTGTAATGCCCATCAACCTGCCAAATATCATTACCATCGGCCGCATCCTGCTGGTCCCCATAACCATATGGCTGATCATCTCCGGTGAATTTTCCTGGGCTTTCGCGGCCTTTGTGGCCGCGGGCATCAGCGATGGCGTCGATGGCTACATAGCCAGGAGATTTAACCAGCGCTCGGAGCTGGGTGCCTATCTCGATCCCATTGCCGACAAGGCGTTGCTCGTGTCCATTTACGTGTCATTGGGATTGTTGAAGTTCTTGCCTGCCTGGCTGGTCATACTTGTTGTCACCCGTGATGTCTTGATTGTTGGTGCCGTAATTCTGGCATGGGTGGTAGGCAAGCCCATGGTGGTGGCCCCGTCCATGGCCAGCAAGGTGAACACCGTGGGGCAGATTATTCTGGCCGGCTTGGTTCTGGGGCTTCTCGGAACGAACTTCAGCATGGAGCCATTGCTGTTTGCCGGATATGCCGTTGTGGCGATTTTGACCTTGGTCTCCGGCGCATTATACATGCGCGACTGGCTCTTACACATGGCCCATGGCAAGCAGGAGTAAGGCTTCCCGATGACACTGCAAAAGCAAATCACCTTCTGGGCCATTTCGTTCCTGGTGCTCATTCTGTTGCTATGGTTGCTCAGCCCGATTTTGCTGCCCTTCATCGCCGGGCTTGTATTGGCTTATTTTCTTGATCCCGTTGCCGATGCGCTGGAGCGCCTTGGCCTGCCGCGGGTGGCGGCCACCGCCGTCATTCTTCTGCTCAGCATACTGGCGCTGGTTTTGGTCGGGTTGCTCATCGTTCCTATCCTTGGCGACCAGATCGTAAAATTTGCCGGGGACCTGCCATCCCTGATGCAATCCCTGCTCGCGCGCTTCAATGAGGTGGCCCCGCAGTGGATGAAGGATGCGATCACAAAATCCGGGACAGACATTCAGGGTTCCATTTCCGATATCGCGGGAAGGGCCGCTGGCTGGACCGCAACCCTTCTGGCCTCCGTCTGGTCTGGAGGCATGGCCCTGGTCAATATCCTCTCGCTCCTCGTCGTAACGCCGATCGTGGCCTTCTATTTGCTGGCCGATTGGGACCGGCTGGTCGCCAAAGTGGATAGCTGGCTTCCCCGCGATCACGCCGAATCGATCAGAGGCATATTCAATGACATTGATGCGGCATTGGCGGGCTTCATCCGCGGCCAGGGAACCGTATGCCTTCTGCTCGGCCTGTTCTATGCGCTAGCGCTGAGCCTTGCCGGACTGAAGTTCGGCCTGGTAATCGGTCTTGGCGCGGGTCTCTTGAGCTTCATTCCCTATGTCGGTGCGCTGGTGGGCGGCGTGGTGGCCATTGGCGTAGGGCTGGTCCAGTTCTGGCCGGATTTTACCAGCGTCCTGATTGTTGTCGGCATCTTCGCCGCAGGCCAGTTCATGGAGGGCAATTTCCTTTCGCCCAAGCTGGTGGGCAGCAGCATTGGCCTCCATCCGGTGTGGCTCATGTTTGCGCTGTTCGCCTTCGGCTACGTGTTTGGCTTCGTCGGGCTCTTGCTCGCCGTTCCGCTGGCGGCAGCCGCCGGCGTTCTCGTCCGCTTTGCCATCGACCGGTATCTGGCAAGCAGGCTCTATCGCGGTGTTCCCCGTGAGATGCCAACACCGACAAAGCCCTCGGTACGCAACCGCGCGAAATGAAGGGCAGGGGCCGACAACTTGTTTTGGATTTGCCACACCGGCAAGCCCTGGGCCGCGACGATTTCCTGGTCACTGGCTCCAATACCGCAGCTGTGGCCCTGATTGACCACTGGCCCGATTGGCCAGCCCATGCCGCGATGATTATAGGCCCGCCCGGGAGCGGGAAATCACACTTGGTGGAAGTTTGGCGCCAGCGCTCAAAGGCAGCCAGGGTTCAGGCTGCTGATATCAGGGTCGAGAATGCTCCTGACTTACTGATTTCCGCGGCCGCCGCCATTGAGGATCTGGCCCCGCCGCTGCCTGAACGCGGGCTTTTCCACCTTCTCAATTTAGCCAGGCAGCAGGAGAGCAGCGTGTTGCTGACTGCCCAGACCCGGCCGGAACACTGGAAGATCGCCTTGCCTGATTTGCTGTCGCGGCTGAAGGCCATCCCGGCTCTGGAAATCCTCCCCCCCGATGATGCCTTGTTGCGCGGCGTTCTGGTAAAGCTGTTTTTTGACCGCCAGATCGCGGCAGCGGAATCGACCATCAGCTTCATGCTGGCCCGGATGCCGCGCTCCCTTGGCGCGGCCCGCCTGCTTGTGGCGGAAATTGACCGCAGGGCCATGGAAGAGCGGGCCGAGGTCACCCGCCCCTTTGTGGCCAAGGTCATGGGGGACTTTTCCGCTCCGGGTCTGTTTGGCGATGAGGACTAGCGCTTCGTTTACCCCCTCCGCATTCACCGCTTTCACCAAACTGTCATATAGGCCTATTATCCGTTGAATTTTGAGGACCTTTCGATGAACGAGATGCTTCCGCTTGAACCCCCCGTGACGATTGGAATGGACAGTCCCCAGCGGTTTTTTAATCGTGAGCTGTCTTGGCTGGGCTTCAACATGCGGGTTCTGGAAGAAGCCCGTAACCGCAATCACCCCCTGCTGGAACGCCTCCGCTTTCTCTCCATTTCCGGAAACAATCTCGATGAGTTTTTCATGGTGCGCGTGGCTGGCCTCGTTGGCCAGGTGCGCGAGCAGATGGTGGAGATCAGTCCCGATGGACTGAACCCGGAAGAACAGCTTGAAAAAATCCGTAAGTTCGCCCAGGAACTGATGGCAGAGCAGGACCGGCGCTGGCTGCAGCTCAAAATTGAATTGACTGAAAACGGCATCACCATTGTCAACGAAGAACTTCTGACGGCAGACGAGCACAGGTGGCTCGACAATCGCTTCCTCGAACACATCCTCCCCATCGTCACTCCCATCGCCATCGATCCCGCCCATCCCTTTCCCTTCATTCTCAACCGTGGCTTCATCATCGCGCTCGAACTGAAGCGGAGGCGTGATGGCGGCATCATGAACGCGCTGCTGCCCATCCCCCCGCAGCTTGAGCGCTTCATACGCCTGCCGGGCTCCAGCCCGCGTTTCATCTCGCTGGAACACATGCTGCGGGGTTTCCTGACGAAACTGTTTCCCGGCTACGATGTCCTGGGGCAGGGCTTGTTCCGCATCATCAGGGACAGCGATATCGAAATCGAGGAAGAAGCCGAGGACCTTGTGCGCGTGTTCGAAAGCGCCTTGAAACGCCGCCGCCGCGGTTCGGTGATCCGCATGGAAGTCGATGCCGATTGCCCGCCTGGCATTCGCGGCTTCATTGCCGACCAGTTGGACGTGACGGAAGATGTGACCGTGACCTGCGAAGGCCTCGTTGGCTATGCCGACACCAAGCAGCTCATTCTCGATGAACGGCCTGACCTGAAATTCACGCCCTATCTGGCACGCTTTCCCGAGCGGGTGCGCGACCATGGCGGTGATTGCTTTGCCGCCATCCGGCAAAAGGATTTCGTCGTCCATCATCCCTATGAGTCATTTGATGTCGTGGTGCAATTCGTGCTGCAGGCCGCGAGCGACCCCAATGTGGTGGCTATCAAGCAGACGCTTTACCGCACTTCTAACAATTCACCTATCGTTGCGGCACTCGCCAAGGCGGCCGAAGCCGGCAAGTCCGTCATGGCTCTGGTGGAGCTCAAGGCCCGCTTCGACGAAGAGGCCAATATCCAGTGGGCCCGCGACCTGGAACGCGCCGGCGTGCAGGTGGTGTTTGGCTTCATCGAACTCAAAACTCACGCTAAGGTTTCAATGGTGGTGCGCCGCGAAGGCAGCAACATGCGAAGCTATGTTCACTATGGCACCGGCAACTATCACCCGATTACCGCCAAGGTCTATACGGACCTTTCCTTCTTCACCAGCGATCCAGCCCTGTGCCGCGATGCGGCCCGCCTGTTCAATTTCATTTCCGGCTATGCCCAGCCCGAAGACCTTGAAAAGCTGGCACTTTCGCCTATCAACTTGAAGGCGCGGCTCCTGCAGCACATCGACGACGAGATTACCCACGCCAAGGCGGGCAGGCCCGCCCACATCTGGGGCAAGTTCAATTCGCTGGTTGATCCTGGGATCATCGATGCGCTGTACAAAGCCAGCCAGAACGGGGTCCAGATCGATTTTGTGGTGCGCGGCATCTGCTGCCTGCGCCCCGGTGTGCCGGGTCTTTCGGATAACATCCGGGTGAAGAGCATTGTCGGACGTTTTCTTGAGCATTCCCGTATCATTTGTTTCGGTGCAGGCCATGGTTTGCCCCATGCCAAGGCCCTTGTTTACATCGGCTCCGCCGATCTCATGCCGCGCAACCTGCACCGCCGCGTGGAAACCCTGATCCCCATTGAAAACCCCACCGTGCATGAGCAAATCCAGGACCAGATCATGGTGGTAAATTTCAAGGACAACCAGCAGAGCTGGAACATCCTGCCCGATGGCTCGGCCCAGCGCGTGGTGCCGGAGCCGAACGAGGCGCCGTTCAATGCCCACGAGTATTTCATGAACAATCCCTCTCTCTCTGGACGTGGCCGCTCGCTTAAAGCTAGTGTGGCAGGCGATAATTTTGCCTCGAAAAGAAAGTCCAGGATTCGGAAGTGAGTTGGCACAAGGGCTTTAGGACAGAACCACCGACCTATCGGCCCGTGGCCGTTGTGGACATCGGCTCCAACTCCGTTCGCCTTGTCGTTTATGATGGCCTTCGCCGCTCGCCCACGCCAGTGTTCAACGAAAAGATCCTGTGTGGCCTTGGCAAGGGCGTGGCCATTACCGGAAAACTGGCCGACAGCGGCATTGCCCGTGCGCTTGCGGCCCTGCGCCGCTTTCGCACCCTGGCCAAACAAATCGGCGTGAAACAGATTTTCGCTGTGGCAACTGCCGCAGCACGCGAAGCGACAAATGGCCAGGGCTTTATCGAAAGCGCCGAAGAGGCCATCGGCGTCGGCATCAATGTGCTTTCCGGCAAGGAAGAGGCGCGCTATGCAGCCTTGGGCGTGATCGCCGGTATCCCCGAGGCCGATGGCGTGGTGGGTGACCTCGGCGGGGGTTCGCTTGAATTGATCGATGTGCAGGATGGAAAACTGCGCGATGGCATCACCTTGCCTATCGGTCCCCTGCGCCTGATCGACATGTCCGGCGGCTCCATCAAGCGGGCGAGGGAAATTGTCGATGAATATCTCGAGAAGGCAACGCTTCTGGCGAACCTGAAGGGCCGCTCCTTCTATGCCGTTGGCGGCACATGGCGAAACCTGGCCAGGCTTCACATGGCGCAGAACAAATACCCGCTTCACGTTCTTCATCATTACGCAATGACGCGGCAGCAGGCTTCGGCCGTTGCCGATCTCGTATCCGGCCTGTCATCGTCGTCATTGAGGGACGTGCGCGAGGTTTCAAAAAGCCGGTCTGATACGCTGCCTTATGGTGCCTTGGTCCTTGATCGCCTGCTGGCCAAGGGCAAGGCAAGCCACGTTGTTTCGTCGGTTTACGGCGTGCGTGAAGGCCTTCTCTATTCCAAGCTGCCGCGCCGCAAGATGCAATCCGATGCGCTTCTTTCGTCGTGCTGGGATTTTGCCCGGCGCTATGCCCGTTCGCCCGAGCATGAACTGGAACTGTGTGATTGGACCGATCAGGTCTTCGGCGGCGCGGGCTTCAAGGAGACGGAAGTTGAAACGCGGCTGCGCTATGCCGCCTGCCTCTTGGCCGATATTGGCTGGCGCGCCCATCCGGATTACCGTGCCGAGCGCTCGCTCGGAATGATCTCACAGGCTGCTTTTGTCGGCATCGATCATCCCGGCCGGGTGTTCCTGGCGCTCACAATTTTCTATCGCTACGAAGGCGAGGAGATGGGCGATGGCCTCGTGCATCTTCTCGATGACAACCAGATGATGCGGGCCCATCTGCTGAGTTCCATTTTCCGCCTTGCCTATATCCTGTCCGCCGCCATGCCCGGGATGCTCCCGCGCATCAGGCTCAAGATGGCCGAGGGAAAGACCTTGCAGCTCATACTGCCGAAGAAACTGCAGGACCTGATGGGCGAGCGCGTCGAAAAAAGGTTGGCGGGCCTAGCCTCTGAAATGGGCCGGGTCGCCAAAGTTATAATTGATTAGCCGCTTGCGGGCGAAATCACCACGCGCCCATCCCTGAACCCGATCATCGCCTTGCCGCGCTTCAGCTCCAGCGCCAGATTGCCAAACACTTCGCGCCGCCAGCCATGCATCAAGGGCACATCCGCGTCATCGCTTTCGGCAACGGCTTCGATATCGGAGGTGTTCGCTACCAGTTTCGGCGCCAGCCCCTCGCGCTCGCAGACAACTTTCAGTGCCAGCTTCAAAATTTCCGCTGCCGCCTGGACCGATTCAGAGCTTTCTTCGCGGCCCCAAGTGGTGTGGGGCAGGGTGAGGGGATCGCGCGCCAGACCTTCCTTGACAGCGCGGAGCAAGC
>JBBQNU010000021.1:0-26269 GCA_038330285.1 Hyphomicrobiales bacterium
ATTGTTCAGCAAATCCTTGTACCATGGACAATCCAAGACCTGTGCCCTTGCCCACACCTTTCGTTGTAAAAAAGGGTTCGGTCGCACGATTGACTACATCTTCTGACATTCCCTCACCCTTGTCTTCAATCGACAGACAAACGTATTTTCCTGGAGTCAGCCGCAAACTGTTGCCATTTGGGAGGTTTTCCTCTCGAGCCGAAATGGTCAGCGGTCCGCCCGCAGGCATCGCGTCGCGTGCGTTGACCGCAAGGTTGAGCAGTGCCGACTCCAACTGATTTGAATCCGCGCGAACCATCGAAAGCCCCATCGGAAACCGTGCTTCCACCATGATTGATGGACCCAGTGACCGTTGCAGGAGATCAGTCATTTCGCAAACAAGTTCATGCAGGTTGACCGGTTTGTGATCCAAATCCTGGCGCCGTGCAAAAGAAAGCATCCTCTGGGTCAATGAGGTCCCGCGCTTTACGCCCTCGGTGGCATTATCGATGAGTGAAAGAAGCCGTTCATCGTCTGGCAGGCGTTTTCGCAGGAGTTCCATGCTGCTTTGGATGACCATCAGCAGGTTATTGAAGTCATGTGCGATGCCGCCGGTAAGCTGTCCAATAGCTTCCAGCTTCTGGGCCTGGAACAATGCATCGCGAGCCTCTTCGAGGGCTTGTTCAGCCTTCTTCTTTTCCGAGATATCACGCGTGATTTTGGCAAAACCAATCAGGACTCCTGAGTTGTCTTTAATCGCGTCTATCACCACGCTCGCCCAAAACTGGGAACCGTCCTTGCGGACGCGCCAACCCTCTTTTTCGAAACGTCCTTCAGAGGCAGCAGTGTTCAGGGCATGCTGCGGTGCGCCATTCTCCCGGTCTTCAGCGCTATAGAAGTTTGAGAAATGTTTTCCTATAATTTCATCTGGTCGATATCCCTTGATTCTTTGGGCTCCATTGTTCCAACTGGCCACATGGCCTTTCACGTCCAGCATGTAGATAGCGTAGTCGGAAACACCTTCGACAAGCAGTTTGAATTGCTGCTCGCTTCGCCGGAGCGCATCTTCAGCTTCCTTGCGCTCAGTAAGGTCGCGGGTGATTTTGGCAAATCCTAGAAGCTCCCCTGAGGGACTGTGGATTGGGTCTATGACAACATGGGTCCAGAACCGGGTTCCATCTTTGCGTACCCGCCAACCCTCGGTTTCAAATTTACCTTCCTTGGCGGCGGTTGCGAGCGCTTTCCGGGGGAGACCTACGGCCCGATCCTCAGGAGTATAGAATACAGCAAAGTTCTTGCCGATGATTTCCGAAGCCTGGTAACCCTTGAACTTCTGCGCGCCAGGATTCCAGCTGGCAATATTTCCATTTGGATCAAGCAAGTAAACCGCATAGTCGGTAATAGCTTCGACAAGTATACGGTAGCGCTCAGAATCGGCCGTTGGAAAGCTGGCCTCCATGTTGCGCTGCATTAAAACCCTTCTCCGTTCGCTAAATGGCTTTCGAACGCGCCACGATATCAAACGTCGAGATATATAATAGGTTCCCGGGTCCACACCAAAAAGCGGCAAAATCTAGCTAATTAAGGATGTCACGCGCCTAAGGGGGGGCACAATCCCGCCAAAAGATTGCAAAATTCATCTCCGGCGTGAGAAATATCACCATCGTTCCTGATCACGTAAAGCGGCAAAGAATGGGCTATTGTAGCGACTTCGCGCCGGCCGCGCTGCCTTATGTCATCAGCGGTTTCCCTCCCCCTCGCAGCCAGACGGGCCTCACGGATTGCGGGGTCGGCGGTAATTTCAACAACGACTGCATTTTGATAGCGGCCTGCGACCTCGGCAATGATCGTGCGGGACACATTGACAGCGACAACCCGCCCGCTGTCCAATTCTGCGTTAATATTGCTTCGCACGCCGTACTTGTGGCCATGTGCCTCCCACATCAAGGCAAGAGCGCCCTGACCCGCGAGTTCTTCAAAGGCCCGCTCATCCAGCGATTCATGGTCTTCGGCAGCGGCATCAGCCGCCCGGGTTACGCATCTTCTGGGAAACACAAAACGCGCATCGCCGACGAAACACGCCATGGCATAGCGCAGAACGCTATCCTTGCCCACTCCGCTTGGGCCCACAACCAGAACCAGTCTTCCCGTCACAGCACCCGGATTCCCTCGCGCCAGACACGGCGCACCACAGGAACGCCGCTTCGCAAGCTGATTTGAACCAGATCGGCGCGCTTGGTCAATTCAATCACGCCACGGTCATCAAGCCCGGCGGCGGCGGCGGGCCGGAGCGAGACAAAGCCAATGGCCTGCGGCAGGGTGATTGCCGGAACCTTCTCCGGCAAGGCAAAGGCCGCCAGCAGCAGGCTTGCCGGAACATAATCGGATGACAGGATGTCAAGGTGGCCGGCTTCGGCCACATCACAGGCCGAAATATTGCCGGAGTGGGAACTGCCGCGCACGATGTTAGGCGCCCCCATCAAAACCGCAAGACCCATTTCGTGAGCCGCTCTGGCGGAGGCGGCGGTTGTCGGAAATTCGGCAATCACCACGCCATCGGCCAGGGCTTCATCCACATGGGCCACCGTTGCATCATCATGGCTGGCCAGGCGGATGCCCAGATTTTTTACAAGCGCCATGATTTGCGCCTTGTTGCCGGCGGCATAGCGGCTTTGCAAGGCGATCTTGTCGGCAATGTAGTCATCAATCTGTTCCGGCAGGATGAGCTTCTTGCCGAGGTAATATTCCTTGAACTTGTCAAGGCTGACGAATTGCCGGTAACCCGGCGTGTGGTCCATCACCGAAATAAGGCGAATGTCGCCCGCCGCAATGGTGCGCGCCGCGGCGGCAACGGTGTCTTCACAGGGCAGTTCGCAGCGCAGGTGAATGAAATGTTCGGCGCGCAACTGGCCATCGGCTTGCGATTGGTGGATGGCTGAGGCCAGGCGCTCGCCATTGCGGGCCGAAAGATCGCCGGGGTCAAAGGAGCCTGCGCGCAGGGCATCGAAAACCGTGGTGATGCCGGCGGAGGCGATTTGCGCGTCATGGGCAATGACAGCCGAGGCGGCGGGCCATTCCACACCCGGGCGGGGGTGGAAATGGCTTTCCAGATGATCGGTGTGCAGTTCGACTAGGCCCGGAATGAGATAGTCGCCCTCAACATCGTCAAAGAGCGTTGACGGGCCGCTGTCGATGGCAGCAATCACGCCATTCTCGATTGCCAGCGAACCGTCGATCACCTCGTCGGCCAGCACGATGCGCGCGTTGGACAGCACCAGCTGGGTCATGACGCGGCCTTCATCTTGTCCACCTGGCGCAGGAGGAATCTTTCCTCGGCAACAAAGGTCAAGTCAAAGCGGGTTTCGGCAAAAACCGTGAGCGCATCCACATCCAGCGTCTGGCCAAGCACGGCGGCGAAATGCTCATGCGCCGCCGTGAGCAAGGCGGGCTTTTCATCCGCGTTTAAGCGGCGCGTCAGGGTCATGTGAAAACGGAATTGGTCCAGCACGTAAGGGTAGCCCCAGCGCATCAGCAGGAATTCCTGGCGCGGCGTGAGATTGGCGGCGCGGCGCCGTTTCAATTCAGCCTCATTGGCGGGGGTGCGGAAGGTATCAACCGCACAAACGCAAAATTCGGCCAAAACCGAAAGGGCGACAACCGGCTCACCCGGCACGAGGGCGAGAAACCCGTCAATGTCGCGAAGCGCGAGCCTGGGAATGGTCACCATTTCCATTTGCGCCGCAAGAAGCGCTACCGCATCGCCGAGCTCCACCCGCTTCATGTCGGAATTCAGCGTAAAGGGGGCCTTGAGTGTGGCGTGAAAACCATAGCGCGCTGGCTCAAGTGTAGCTTCGGCAAGGCCTGCAATTTTGGGCTGAGGCACCGCTTCGCCGCGCACGGCATCGCGGCCGAGCCATGATGAACCCAATCGATGAAGTGTGCTGCCTGCCGGTGGCGCGTAGTAAACTGCGTGGCGCATGGTCAGATCATTATCTTGCGAAGTTGTTGCGATATGATGTCAACGATGGCCACGGTGATGATCACCATAATCATCAGGGCTGCCGTTTCGGCGTAGTAAAAGCCGCGGATGGATTCAAACAGCACCTGTCCGACACCGCCCGCACCGACAATGCCAAGCACCGTGGCGCCGCGCACATTCGATTCGAAGCGGTAGAGGCTGTAGGAAAGCCAGAGCGGCATGACTTGCGGAACGATGCCGTAGAGAACTTCCTGGGTGCGTGTCGCGCCGGTAGCGCGGATGCCCTCTACGGGCCGCGGATCGGAGGCTTCAACGGCTTCCGAAAAAAGCTTGGCGACAATTCCCGTGGTATTGATGAAAATAGCCATGACGCCGGCAAAAGGGCCAAGGCCCACCGCCACGACAAACAAGACGGCCCAGACCAGTTCATTGATGGAGCGGCAGGCATCCATCAGGCGGCGCATCGGCTGAACCACCCAAATCGGCGCCACATTGTTTGAGCAGAGAAGCGACAGCGGCATGCCCACGACCACCGCAAGAAAGGTTCCCCAGACGGCGATTTGCACCGTAACCACCAGTTCGCTGAGATAGAACCGCCAGTCCTTGAAATTGGGTTGAAAGAATCCGGAGGCATATTTTGCCATGTTGCCGGCATCGGTCACCAGGCTGGGGGCGCGGAACATTTCCGCCGGATTGAAACTCCACGCCAACAGAAGCGCCAGCACCAGCCAGAACAGGTATTTGCCCCAGCGCTCGCGGGCAGGCAACGGTGGTACGATGATGTCTGGGGTAAGGGCTTCGCTGCTCATGGCTTGCTTTCCGTTAAAAATGGGCGAGGCCGCGGCCCCGCCCATGATCCAGTGTCAAAACAGGTCTACGTCTGGGGAACTTCGCCCATGAGTTTTTCGAATTCGGCTTTCTGGGCCTGCAATTCTTTTATCTTGGCGTCCTTGTCAGCCTGGGCCATGGTGTCGTCGGTCATGACCTTGTTCATGGACTTGCTCACCTCAAGAATGCGGATTGGAAGAAGCTGCGCATCCGATGACGGCTTGAACGGTGCCCAGCCGAGCGTGGACAGCACTTCGCGGGCGGCTTTCACCTCTTCAACGGTGCCCTGGCGGCCATAGGACATGAAGAAGGTCATGAACTTGGCGCGGGTGATTTCATCAAGATCCTTGCGCCAGACGATGGGGTCTGACGGAATCAGCGGTGACTTCCAGATGATCTTGACCTTCTTGAAGGCTTCCGGATCCTTCATTTCAACCTTGGCCAGGTTTTCGGTGTTGTTGGTGGCGAAATCCACCTGCTTGTTGGCAACTGCCATGATGTTTGTCTCATGGTTGGCGTTGGTCACTGCCTTGAAGCAGGTCTTCACGTCAATGTTGTTTGCCACAAACACGAATACCGATGGAACCAGGAAGCCCGAGGTGGAATTCGGATCGCCGTTCCCGAAAGAGAGAGTCTTGTCGCATTTCTTGATGTCATCCAGGCTGTTCAGCGCCTTGTTGTCGGCGTTGGCGAGCAGCAGGCCGTAATAACCCTGGGTGCCATCCTTGGCCACGGTTTGCGCGAACACCTGGCCATCGGAACGGTCAACCGCTTCCATGGCTGATTTGTTGCCATACCAGGCTATCTGAACTTTGTTGAATTTCTGGGCCTCGATGATGCCGGCATAGTCGGAAGCGAAAAACGGATTGACCTTGACGCCCGTCTGCTTGGACATGGCGGCAATGAACGGCTCCCAATCCTGCTTGAGATTTTTCTGGCTTTCGGTGGATATGATTCCGAAATTGAGTTCGGTCATGTCAGCCTGCGCTGGCAATGGCGCAAGTGCGGCCACGGCTGCAATAACAAGCCCCTTCATAAACATCTTCATAATTGTGCCTCCTGTTGGATGGGTTCGGTTTATGCTGCAACGGCCACAAGGCCATTGAGATCTGCGGCGTCCGGCAAAACGAGTTCCTCGCTTGCCGAGCCGTAAATTTCCTTGAGACGCTCGTTGGTCAGCGCAACGCTGGGGCCATCGAAAACCACGCGGCCCGCCTGCATGGCGATGGTGCGGGTGCAAAAGCGCCGCGCATACTCAACCTGGTGGAGCGACACGAGAATGGTGATGCCGTCATTGCGGTTGATGCCCACCAGTGATTCCATCACGCGGCGCGCCGCGGCGGGATCAAGCGAAGCGATGGGCTCATCAGCCAGCAGAACCTTGGCGCCCTGCACAAGGGCCCGGGCGATTGCCGCGCGCTGCTGCTGGCCACCCGACAAGGTTGATCCGCGCTGCCGCGCCATTTTGGCGATGCCCACCCGGTCCAGCGCCTTCATGGCCAGTTGCTGGTCTGCCAGCGAGAAAAGGCCGAGTATGCCATTGATCACCGGCATCTGGCCAAGCCGGCCGGTCAGCACGTTGGTCAGAACCGACATGCGGTTGACGAGATTGAATTGCTGGAAAATCACGCCGATGTTGCGGCGAAGCTGGCGGACTTCGGGGGCGATTTGCCCGCCGGATTGAATGCTTTGGCCGTCGATCTGGACGTTGCTGAGGCTGGAGGCATCGGCGGCTACAAGGCCGGCGATATGGCGGATCAGGGTTGATTTTCCGGAGCCCGAGGCACCAATCAGGGCCACCATTTCAGACCGCCCGATTTGGAGATCGATGCCGTCGAGCGCCTTGGTGCCGCTGGGGAAAGTCTTGGTCAGTCCCTGGATACTGATTGAAGCCAATGCGTTTTCCTCCGAAGTGATAACCGGACTCCATAGTTGCTGATTATGACAGACAGCTAACGGGCTTGTGACGGCACATTCTTGTGAGAATTTGTCAGAGGGAAACTTCCCGGCTGCAGGCGCGGCGGCGCTCCATTTCATCATGAAAAACTGCGACAATGGCGCTTCCAGCAGCGCGGGCTTCGGCAATGAGGGTGAGAACCCGGCCGCGGTTTTCATCGTCCAGCGAGGCGGTAGGTTCATCCAGCAGCAGCACCGGATGATGGGCGGCAAAGCCGCGCGCGATGTTCACGCGCTGCTGCTCGCCGCCAGAGAAGGTCATGGGTGAAAGCGGCCACAGTTTTTCCGGGATGTTCAGCCTGGACAGCAGGTCTTTGGCGCGTTCCTCGGCCTTGCCCGGCGCAGTGCCGCGTTCAATCAAGGGTTCCGCCACAATATCGAGAGCCGGAACCCGGGGAATCACGCGGAGGAACTGGGTGACATAGCCGATGGTTTGCTGCCTTATGACGATCATGTCTCGGGGTTCGGCATTTACCGCATCGACCCAGGCCCCATCATGGAAAACATTTATCATGCCGCTGGTGGCCTTGTAGGAGCCGTAGATGAGCTTGAGCAGCGAGCTCTTGCCACGGCCCGATGGCCCGGTGACGGCGACTGCTTCACCCTTGTTCACTTCAAGGCTGACATTGTCGAGCACCGAGATGCGCACGCTGCCCTGCTGGTGCAGGGTGAATTCCTTGCAAAGTTTTTCGATCTTCAGCGCCGCGGCCATTGCTTTCACACCTGCAGTACGGAGGATACCAGCAATTGCGTGTAGGGCTGCTGGGGGTCTTCCAAAATCTGGTCGGTCAGGCCGGTTTCAATCACGCGGCCGCCTTGCATTACCATCATGCGGGTTGAGAGCAGGCGCGCCACCGCCAGGTCATGGGTGACGATGACCGCCGCAAGGCCAAGCCGGCGCACCAGTCCGCGCATGAGGTCGAGAAGGCGGGCCTGCACCGAAACATCAAGGCCGCCCGTAGGTTCATCCATGAAGATGAGGCGCGGCGAGGTTACAAGATTGCGGGCAATCTGCAGGCGCTGCCGCATGCCGCCGGAATAGGACCAAGGGCTGTCGTCAATCCGGTCGGTGGCAATTTCCACGCGTGCAAGCCAGTCCAGGGCGGTGCCGCGAATCTTGCCGTAGTGCCGCTCGCCCACCGCCATCAAGCGTTCGCCCACATTGGCGCCTGCCGATACGCCCATGCGCAATCCTTCGCGCGCATCCTGATGGACAAAGCCCCAGTCGGTGCGCATGAGAAAGCGGCGCTCCGCCTCGCTCATGGCATCAAGGGCCACAAACCGGCCATCACGCGTGGTGTAACGCACTGTTCCGGAAGTGGGCTCCATCTGGCCTGAGATGCATTTCAGCAGCGTCGTTTTGCCGGAACCGGATTCGCCCACAATGGCCAGAACCTCGCCGGACCAAAGATCAAGTGACGTGCCGGTGCAGCCGACACGGGCACCATAAAGCTTTGACAGGTTCTCGACCGAAAGCAGCGGCGTCATGCGGCCCTCTGGCGCTTAGCGCAGTAATCCGTATCGGAACAGACGAACATGCGCCCGCCCTGATCATCAATGACGATTTCATCGAGAAAGCTCTGGCGCGAACCGCAAATCTCGCAAGGCTTGTCCCAGCTTTGCTGGGTAAAGGGATAGTCCTTGAAATCTAGGCTCTTCACGGAAGTGTAGGGCGGCAGCGCATAGATCCGTTTTTCGCGGCCCGCGCCAAACAATTGCAGCGCCGGACAGTTATCCAGTTTCGGATTGTCGAATTTGGGAATGGGCGACGGGTCAAAGACATAGCGGTTGTTTACCAGCGCCGGATAGTCATAGGTGGTGGCGATCTCGCCGTAGCGGGCGATATCCTCGTAGAGCTTCACATGCATGACGCCGTATTCTTCCAGCGCATGCATCTTGCGGGTTTCGCTTTCGCGGGGTTCGAGAAAGCGCAAGGGTTCCGGGATCGGCACCTGGAAAACCAGCGTCTGTTTTTCCGTAAGCGCCGCTTCGGGAATGCGATGCCGGGTCTGGATGATTGTTGCCTCTTCCGTGGCCTCGGTGGTTTTGATGCCCGCCGTCTTCACAAAGAATTTGCGGATGCTCACCGCATTGGTCGTGTCATCGGCGCCCTGGTCGATGACCTTCAGCGTATCTTCGGGCGTGAGGATGGCCGCGGTCACCTGCACACCGCCTGTACCCCAGCCCAGCGGCATGGGCATTTCGCGGGCGGCGAAGGGCACCTGATAACCCGGAATGGCCACGGCCTTAAGAACGGCGCGGCGGATCATGCGCTTGGTCTGTTCATTGAGATAGGCGAAGTTATAGGATGGCGCGTTCATTCGGCGGCCTCCTGCAATGAAACCGCTTCGGCGCGCAGTTGGCGCAGCAGAACCAGCTCGGCCTGGAAATCCACGTAGTGCGGCAGCTTGAGATGTTCGACAAAGCCTGTCGCCTGTACATTGTCGCAATGGGAAATCACAAATTCCTCATCCTGGGCTGGCGCTGCCCGCTCCTCACCGAGTTCACCGGCACGCAGCGAACGGTCGACTAGCGCCATGGCCATGACCTTGCGTTCGCACTGGCCGAAACCCAGCCCATAGCCCCGGGTGAATTGCGGCGGCACATCGGCGGAACCCTTGAACTGGTTGATCATCTCGCATTCGGTGAGGGTCAGTTCGCCAATGACAATCGGAAAACCCAATTCTTCGGGCATGAATTCAATCTCGACTTCGCCAAGCCGGATTTCGCCGGCAAAGGGATGGGTGCGGCCATAGCCGCGCTGGGTTGAGTAGGCGAGCGACAGGAGAAAGCCTTCGTCACCGCGCGCAAGGCTTTGCAGCCGCTGGTCCCTGGGCATTGGGAATGATGCGGGGTCCTGGGTGATGTCGCCGGGAACCTCGACGGAGCTTTTTGGTTTTTCGATCAGGCCCTCGGCGCCGAGCAGGTCAAGCACCTTGGGCGGTTCGCTGGCAACAGTTTCGGTAGCTATTGTTGCAGGCGTGGAGTCAAAGGTCGCATCGAGAAGCCGATGCGTATAATCAAATGTCGGGCCCAAAATCTGGCCGCCGGGAATATCTTTGAAGGCGGCGGATATGCGGCGGCGAATGCGCATGGCCGAAGTTTCAACCGGTTCAGCATAGCCAAAGCGCGCCAAAGTGGTGCGCGCGGCACGGGCAAGGAATATGGCCTCAATCACATCACCGCGGGCCTGCTTCACCGCAAGGGCGGCAAGCTCGCGGTCGTAAAGCGAGCCTTCATTCATCACCCGGTCAACGGCCAAGGTGAGTTGCCCGGAAATCTGTTCGAGAGAAATTTCCGGCAGGGATGGATCGCCGCGCCGCTCCTCGGCCAGCAATCGGTGGGCCGCATCAATGGCTTTCTCGCCGCCCTTAACAGCCACATACATCAGACGATCTCCATGAGATGGATCTGGGTGGAGCGGGGAAGGGCCGCGATTGTTCCGGGGCCGACAAAAACCACATCGATGCCAAGCGGGAAATCATGGCGTGAGGCGATCATCTGCTGCCAGAATTCAGCACCGAGCGCCGCAATGCCAAGGCGGTGTTCCGATTGAATGCCGGGGCCGCGCAACGTCACGCCTAAATCACCGCACAACTGTTCGGCCTGGATCACCAGGGTTGCCGAGCGGTCCGGATATTCATGGGTGCCCTTGGAAAATTGCGAAAGGTCCGGCACGCCAAAGCGTGCATCGGCAAAGACAAATGCCGCATCGATTTCGATATGCGTGAGGGGAGCACCCGCATGGAAGCGCAGATAATGCTCAATGGCCGGGGTCCGCAATTCGGCTTCGAACCAGATGGCCGTCTGGAAATCACACAGCGTGAGCGCCACTGCGGCGGCTTCCGGCGAAAGACCGAGCGGCGCTGAGAGGGCCGGTGAAAATGGAAAAATACGGCCGGGGTTGGCCATCGCGTCGAGGATGGGCCGGAAGGCCCTTGCCATGTCATGGGAGGGATTCAGAAAAGCACTCTCAATCATTTTCGCCCCGCACCAGTGTAAAGAAATCGACTTTGGTTGCCGCCGCCTTGCGGGCTGCCAGGGAACGCTGGTACGCCATAAGCGCCTGCAATGGCTGCAGCACCTCATCATCCAGTTTCGCGTGTTGGCTTTCGTCCTGAAGCAGGGCATCGCAGACGGCGGCCAGTTTTGCGTGACCGTGATTCCGCCCCATGACATAGGCATGGCCCTCATGGCCCTTGGCAGTGCGCACGGCGCAGCGCGTGACGGTGGCTTCACCGAGATTGAAGGCGCTGCCGGTTCCGCCGATGCGGCCGCGGAGCATGACAAGGCCGGTTTCCGGTGGGCGGATCATGTCGCAAGGTGTCGCCGCGAAGCCATCGGTGCAGGCCTTGAGATCATTCCAGGACGACAGGGCCAGCAGCCGCATCCAAGCCTGGCGATGTGTGGGCGAAAAATTCATTCCAGCGTTTCAAACAGGCTATTATTACGATTACATGACAGCCTGTTGTTTGCCCCGCCCCGGGGCTTTTACGGGTTTTGTCTGCGCCTTTGCGGCATCAAGTGGCACCAGCCACGACTCAAACATTTCCGCCACCCGTTCCCAGGTAAACTTGGCCGCACCGCGGCGCACGCCGTCCCGGTCCAGCTTGAGGGCACAGGCAACGGCGATGGAAAGGTCCCTATCCAGTTCACCGGTCACACCGCTTTCCACCACGTCGATGGGGCTTGCCACATTGAAGGCGGCAACCGGCGTGCCGCAGGCCATGGCCTCAATCATGACAAGGCCAAATGTGTCGGTCAGGCTTGGAAAAACAAAGACATCGGCGGAAGACATGGCGCGGGCATAGGTGTCCTCGACCAGGTAGCCGGTGAAAACCACAGTGGGGTGCTTGTTCTCATAAAGCTTTCGCTCCGGCCCGTCTCCCACCACCACTTTGGTGCCCGGCGTTTCGAGCTCGAGGAAGGCCTCCATATTCTTCTCCTTCACCACACGGCCCGCATAGAGTACTATCGGGCGCGGCAGGGAAAAGTGGTCGCGCGGCAGATCGTTGAATTTCCGGTGGTCAACACCGCGCGTCCAGACCTTCACGTTCACAAACTTCCGCATTTCAAGCTCTTCTGCAATCGTCGCGGTGGGAGTCATCACGGCGCGGCTCGGGCTGTGAAAGCGGCGCAGGAGCCGCCACATAAGGCCTCCTACGCCCGGAATGGGCAAGCGCGTTTCAATGTATTCGGCAAAACGCGTGTGAAAGCTTGTGGTGAAGGGCAGGCCGCGGCGCAGGCAGGCGCGCCGTGCGGCCCAGCCAAGCGGGCCCTCGGTTGCGATGTGAATTGCTTGCGGCTTGATCGCGTCAATTTCGCGGCCAATGGTTGACGACCCCACCAGGCTCAGTTTGATTTCCGGATAGGATGGAATGGCCCAAGTTCGGTGGCCCTCTGGAGTAATGTAGTGAACCTCGTGGCCACGCTTACCGAGTTCACGGCCAACAGTCTGGAGTGTCCGGACAACGCCGTTGACCTGTGGCGGCCAGGCATCGGTCACAATCAGGATTCGCATCATTCCCCCTTAAAATGTTTCGGGAATGACCCCCTCGGGCACGAACATCACGATTACATGACAGCCCGGATTGCTGCGCCATATTCATATTTTTCGAGAAAAGCCTCGGCGCTCAAGGCGCGGAAATCGGGCAACGCATGGTGCAAGGTTTCGTGATTCCAGTCCCACCACGCCAGCTCCTGGAACCGTTCCGCGATGGGCTGCGGGTGGCGGCGCATGATGAATGTGGCGGGAATCCCACCCACGATTGTGTAGGGCGCTACATCCTTGGTGACGACGGAATGGGAGGCAATGATGGCGCCGTCACCGATGGTCACACCTTTCATGATGATTGCGCCATGGCCAATCCAGGTATCGTGCCCAATGGTCGCCGGCCGCGAACGCCGCCATTCAAAGATTTCAGTCTCGTCAGGCTCACCCGGCCAATAGTAGCTTGAGTGATACATGAAATGGTGCAGCGAAGCGCGCTGGTATGGGTGTTCGCTGGGACTTATCCGGGTGAAGGCCGCCACATTCACGAACTTCCCGAGGGTGGAATAGGCAATATCGGCATAGCGGTCCGTATAGCTGTAATCGCCGAGGCTGCTTTCAACGATGCGCGCCCCCTCGCCAATCTCAACATAACGGCCAAGGGTGGAGGCGCGGACATCGGCACCGGGATGCAGATAAGGACTGGCAGAAAGACTTGGCACCTTTGGGTCTCGCTTTCTCATGACCCCACGCGGGTCAAGGAACTCCCTTCGAGTCTTTCCGATCTCCATGAAGATGATATGACAAGAGACTAGTTTCCATTCGGAATCAGGTCTCGGAGCGTAAATTACCCTGGCCCTTTGTGCATCAACCGCCGCACAACGATAGGCATGGCGATGGAAAAAATGAGCAGCAGGCCCAGCAGAACGCTGATCACAATGCCCGGCACATTCACCAGCGAGAGGCCAAAAGTCGCAAGGCCCAGAATGAACACCGCAAGCACAACGCCTGGAATGGTGCCTGAGCCGCCCGCGATGGAAACGCCGCCGAGGATCACCGCGGTGATGATTTCCAATTCCCAGCCCAAAGCGATGTTGGGCCGTGTGGAGCCGATGCGCGCCGTGAGCAGCACGGCGGCCAAGCCTGCCAGTGTTCCGGTCAAAACGAAAAGCATAAAGCGGATGCGATCAACCGGGATGCCGGAAAACCGCGCCGCCACCGGATTGTTTCCGATGGCATAAAGCTTGCGGCCCAAAGCCGTCTTGTGAAGCACGACTGCGAAGACCAGGGCAAATGCCAAAAATATCACAAAGGAGCAAGGCAGCGGCGGCCATTTGATCAGGTAGCTCTGGCCAATCGCCGTGAAGTTTTTCGGGTATTGGGTAATCGCCTGGTCACCAAGCACCACCTGCGCCAACCCGCGAAAGAGCGACATTGTTCCGATTGTTACAACAATCGATGGCAGCGCAATACGAGTCACCAAAAATCCATTGAACGCGCCGCAGGCAGCGCCGACCAAAGGCCCGATCAGCAAAAGGACCAGAAGCCCTGCCCCCGCCTGTGCCGCAAGGCCGATGGCAAGCGAGGCAAGCGCTATGATGGCGGCAACCGAAAGATCAATTTCGCGCACCAGAATCAACAGGGCCATGGCGAGCGCCACAATGGCTTTCTCGGAGAAATTATAGGTGGCGTCCGAGAGGTTGTAGATGTCGAGGAAATAGGGCGAGATCGCCGTGTTGCCAACGATGACCACGATCAGGAGAACAACGAGAATGCTCTCCCAGCGCAGCAGCCAATCACTGAGGCTTCGGGGCGCGGCATCAGCCACATCTTGCCGGGGCACCGAAATCATTTTGCTGCTCCAGCTAGCAACCGGGCCTCGGGCAGAATGAGCTTCACGCCACGCTTTTCCGCACGCGCGTTGACAACGACAGCAGCAAGAATCACGGCTCCCGAAATCGCCATCTGCCAGAAGGGTGTGATCTGCATGACGGGTAGCGCATTCACGATAACCCCGAGGAACAGTGCGCCCAGCAAAGCTCCCGCCACCGTGCCAACGCCGCCGGCGATGGAGACGCCGCCGATCACACAGGCCGCAATAACGGTGAGTTCAAAACCCGAAGCAATTTCCGAATAGGCCACACCATAGCGCGAAACCCAAAAATAACCGCAAAGACCGGAGATTGCCCCTGAGAGCGAATAAACCAGCAATTGCTGTGGCGCCAAATCAATGCCGCAATAGCGTGCGGCAACCGGATTGCCGCCGACCGCATAAAGGCCGCGGCCCACCCGCGTCATTGACAGGAACAGCCATGCCCCAATGGCAACGGCAGCCATGATCCAGAAAATGGTGGAGAGGCCCAAATAAGTCACCTTGGGAAAGGACTGGAAAATATCGCCCATCTCCGAGGCATTCACCTGGTTGCCGCCGCCATAGACCACGATCATGCCGCGAAAGATGGCAAGAGTGCCAAGTGTCACCACTATTGGAGGAATGCCCAGCAACGCGACGAGACTGCCATTGATCAGGCCGAGCACCAGGCCCGTCGCAATGGCAACTGCTATGAATGCGATCACGGGCAGGTCAGGATAGTTCTGCGCCAGGGATGCCGAAAGCATTCCGCTCAACGCCAGGTTTGAAGCGACCGACAAATCAATGCCCCGCGTTATGATCACCATCATCTGTCCCAGCGCCAGCATGCAGAGGATCGAGGTATCATTGAGGACGCTCGTGGCATTTTCAAACGTCGCAAAGGCTGGCGCGTAAAGGCTGATGCCCGTGACCATGAGTGCGATGATGAGGGAAAGCGCCAACTCGCGTTGGTTGAGCAGGAAATTCATGCGGCCTTCCGTACGCCGGTTGCCGCCGACACGATGGCTTCGGCCGACCATGTGCCGCGCGTGAAGATGTTTGCGATCCGGCCCTCCTGCATGACAACCACGCGGTCGGCTAGGCCCATGATCTCCGGCAGCTCGGAACTTATCAGGATGACTGCAAGCCCTTCCTCCGCCAGTTCACCGATGAAATCATGCACGGCGGCTTTCGAGCCGACGTCTATTCCCTTGGTCGGCTCATCAAGAATGATGACCTTTGGCTTCGCCGCCAGCCACTTGGCAATGACGACTTTCTGCTGGTTGCCGCCGGACAGCTCGCCAAGCCTTTGTTCCCAGTGGGCCGCGCGCACATCGAGCCGTTTTCCCAGCACACGCACCGCATTCAGTTCCGAAGGCTTCGACAGAAAGAAATTGCGTACATGCGATGCGATGGAGGCAAGCGTGATGTTTTCGCGGATACCCAGCGGCAGAATAGCCCCCTGCTCCTGCCTGTCCTCAGGCACGTAGGAAATCCCCGCCGCAATTGCATCAACCGGCGAGGCAATCTTCAATGCGACACCGTTCAACGTGACATGGCCTGAAGATGCAGCCGTCATTCCGAAGAGGCTTTGCATGGCCTCGGAGCGGCCGGCGCCAACCAGGCCATAAAAACCCAGAATTTCACCGCGCCGGAGCTCAAATGAAATATCCGCAAATTCAGTTGGATTCGACAGGCCCTCAACCTTTAGAACCACCTCGCCAATGGCGATGTCGCGCTTCGGAAAAACCTGATCGATGGGCCTGCCCACCATCATGCTCACAAGCTTTGGTTCAGTAATGCCGCTGATCTTTCCATCCGCCACCTTCTCGCCATCTCGCAAGCAAACAAAGGAGTCCGCCACGCGGAAAATTTCGTCGAACTTGTGGGAGATAAACATGATCGCCCGGCCCTCGGCCTTCAATTGCGAGATGATGCGGAAAAGATCGTCAATCTCATTGCGAGACAGGGCGGCGGTGGGCTCATCCATGATGATGACGGAGGCCTCATGGCTCAGCGCCCGGGCAATTTCAACCATGTGCTTCTGCGCCACCGAAAGCAGCTTCAGCTTGTCGTCGGGATCAAAATCGGCCTCGATGCTTTTTAAAAGTAAAGCCGTGCGCTCACGCATTTGCGGCCAGTCAACAAAGCCTGACTTAAGTCCGGGCATGTGGCCCATGAAAATGTTCTCGGCCACACTCAGTTCATCGAACATGACCGTTTCCTGGTGGATGGCGGCAATGCCGGCAGCCCAGGAATCGCGTGGCGACTGAAACCCGCGTTGCTGGCCACCCACGACAACTTCCCCGGCATCCGGACTGTAGATGCCCGTGAGGATTTTCACGATCGTCGATTTGCCCGCCCCGTTCTCGCCAACCAGCGCCGTCACTTCGCCAGCCCGCAGCGTGAACGAAACATCGTTCAACGCGCGAACCCCGGGAAATGATTTGGAAACGCCGTTCAGAAAAAGAACAGGCTCCCCCCCTTGCGGGGGAGAGCTTGCATCACGTTTTTGCATCAGAATATTTTCGCAAATTCCTCAACATTCGTTTTATCGAAGGCAAAGGGATCGCCCATAGCGGCCTGGCCGTCGTCGCCGACCTTGGTTTCGCCCATGCGGCCCATCTTGACCGTCGATCCCGGACCGGCATCTGCGCCATTCAGGATGTTGATCATGATCTGCGTGGAGGAATAACCATAGTCAACCGGGTTCCAGATCGCGAAAGTATCGCACGCGCCCTTAAGCACGGCATCCTTCATTTCCGAAGGCAGGCCAAGCCCGGTGATGAACACTTTGCCGACAAGCCCGCCGTCAATAATGGCTTTTGCACCCGAACGAATGCCAATCGTGGTGGGCGAAATCACGCCCTTGAGATTGGGATAGGCCTTCACCAGGCCCTGCATTTCGCGGTAGCTCTTGTCGTCCTGGTCGTCGCCGTAGACAGTGGCCACCAGCGGCATGTCTTTGTATTCGGGCTTCTTCCACTCTTCCTTCATGGCTTCAATCCATGAGTTCTGGTTGGTCATGGTGGAAGCCGCCGACAGAATGGCAACCTCGCCTTTGCCGCCCAAGGTCTTTGCAATCATCTGAACCTGCTTGGCACCAATCAGCGGCGTCGAGGACGCGTTAAGATGCATGATGCGGCCTTCCTGGCCGATGGCCGAGTCAAAGCTGATGACCTTGATACCGCGTTCCATGGCCTTCTTGCCAACCGGCACGAGGGCATCCGCATCATTGGCTGAAACGATGATGCCATCGACTTTCTGAGCGATAAGCGCATCAATGACGGCAATCTGCTCTTCAGCGGTTGCCTTCGTGGGAGCCGTGTAGATGATCTCGAAGCCGCCGGCTTCGGCTGCTGCTTCCATGGCGCCTTTTGAGCAAGCGTCAAAATAGCTGTTGCCAAGGTTCTTCACCACCATGGCAATGCGCTTGCCCTCAGCGCGTGCTGCCGTGGAAAACAGGCCTGGCGCCGCGCTCAGAAATGCGCCCGCCGTGAATAGCTGAAGCGTTTGTCTGCGTGTTGTTTTCGTCATATCTTTCTTCTCCCATTTCGGTGGCTTGGACGGCGTTATCGCCGTCCGGTTTAGATTATTTTTCTCCCGCTTCAAGCAGCAAAAGAAATGGCGGCGCGCTCGGCACTGACGACAATGACGTTTACCCCTGCCTGCCGTGTTTGATCCAAAACGGCTTCAGGGACTTCGTCGTCGGTGATGAGTGTGTGAACCCGGCTGAGCGGGCAAACCGCCATGCTGCCCCGGGTTTCAAACTTCGAAGAATCGGCAAGGACAATGAGCTTGTCGGCACGGCCCAGGAGCTTGGCCTCGGCGCGGGCGATCAGGGCGTCGCCTTCGATAACCCCGAGAGGGCCAAAGGAGAAGCAGCTCATGAACATCTTGGAGGCCGTGTAATGCTGGGAGGCGTCGCCATCAAAGGGTGAAAGCACAATGCCCTGCTCACGGTAGATCTCGCCTCCCGGCATGATGATGCGGTTTTCGCTATGGGCCACAAGGGCTTCGGCAATCGGAAATGAGTTGGTGAGGATTTGCATTTTGCGGTCACGCAGGAAATCAACCATTTGAAAGGTGGTTGTGCCAGCATTGATGATGATTGAGTCATTATCCTGACAAAGAGCCGCCGCCGCGCGGCTGATGGCGCGCTTGCTCGCAGATCTCATCGACTGGCTCGCCTCGAAAGCCCGCGTCGCCAAATGCGGACGGTCGTCAAAATCCAGCGCCTCAACCCCGCCGTGCACCCGCTTGATCTGACCCGTTTCCTCAAGCTTGGCCAGATCGCGGCGCAATGTTGCGGGCGAAGCACCGGTCCGCGCGATAAGTTCACGCACCGTGACAACAGTGCGATCCTTGATCGCTCCGAGTATCATCTGCCAGCGTTCCCGTTCGTGCATCAAACCCTCCAAGACAATCAAAACTAATCATTAGTAATCACGAACGTCAATACTTGCCGCAATGCAAAACGTCATTGCGCTGCAATACGGCAATTTATGATTGACCTTGAGCGAACCTGATCATACGGTGGTTTAAATTCAACCAGGTAAAAATCCATGACATCATCACTTCTGATCCCATCCCTGTGGGACAATTCCCATGCCGGAAATCTCGATGAACCAGGGCTCCTGCTCTATCGCTCCAATCTTTTGGGCAGTGACCTTCGCATCACGAATTTCGGTGGTGGCAATACCTCAGCAAAAGTGGAGATGACCGATCCGCTGACCAAGAAGCCGGTGCAGGTCTTGTGGGTGAAAGGTTCCGGCGGCGACATTGCCTCCATGAAACTCGATGGTTTCGCCACGCTGTACATGGACAAGCTGCTGGCCCTGAAAGGCCTCTACAGCGACCTCTCCCAGGAAGACGAGATGGTGCATAACCTCAATCACTGCACCTTCAATCTCAATCCCCGTGCTGCTTCGATTGATACCTGCCTTCACGGTTATGTCCCTTATGCCCACGTGGACCATGTTCATTCCGATGCGGTCATCGCCATCGCCGCATCAAAGGATTCCGAGAAGCTCGCCAAGGAAATCTTTGGAAATGAAATGGGCTATCTTCCATGGCAGCGCCCCGGCATCGATCTCGGCATAAAGCTCGGCAAGTTGGCCACCGAACACCCGGAATATGTGGGTGTCGTTCTGGGAAGTCACGGGTTGTTCACCTGGGCTAAAACGGCGAAGGATTGCTATGATACGACCCTTCGCATCATCAACAAAACAGCCACCTGGCTCGACAAGAACGGCAAGAAGCCGGCCTTCGGCGGCGAAGCCGTCAAATCGCTCAGCCCGGCAGAAAGACAGGCCGTTATTCTCCGCCTGATGGCAGAAATACGCGGCCGCATTTCCAAGGAAGAAAAGAAGGTCGGTCATTTCACCGATGCGCCGGAGGTACTGGAATTCGTGAATGGAAAAATGCTGGGCGCCTTGGCGCCGTTGGGCACCTCCTGCCCGGATCATTTCCTCCGTACCAAAATTCGCCCGGTCATCATTCCCCATGACGCCGAAGGTGCGGCCCTCGACAAGTTGATTGCCGATTACCGGGCCGATTATAGCCGCTACTACGACCGTTGCAAGCGCCCCAACTCACCCAAGATGCGTGATCCCAATGCGGTGATCTATCTCGTGCCGCAAGTCGGCATGCTGTCCTTTGCCAAGGACAAGGCCACGGCCCGCGTAGCCGCCGAATTCTACGTTAACGCCATCAATGTAATGCGCGGGGCGTCATCAGTGTCCTCCTATGTGGGGCTACCCGAACAGGAAGCCTTCAACATTGAGTACTGGCTGCTTGAGGAAGCCAAGCTGCAGCGCATGCCGAAAGCCAAAAGCCTGGCCGGACGGATTGCCTTTATCACCGGTGGTGCCGGCGGCATCGGTTCTGCCATCGCCGATCGCTTGATGAAAGAAGGAGCCTGCGTGGTCCTGGCCGACATTGACGAGGCCTCACTCGACTCAACCGTAGCCAATTTCGGCAAAACCTTCGGCAAGGACAATGTCCGTGGCGTGATCATGGACGTGACCCGCGAAGACGCGGTAATCAAGGCCATGGATGACGCTGTCAAGGCCTTTGGCGGTGTGGATATCGTCGTCAACAACGCCGGGATCACCCTTGCCGCCAATGTCGAGGACACGACCCTTGATCTCTGGAACAAGAACATGTCGATCTTGGCCACGGGCTATTTCCTCGTGGGCCGCGAGGGCTACCGCCTGATGAAACGCCAGGGGGTCGGCGGCTCCATGGTTTTCATTGCCTCTAAGAACGCCATAGCGGCCTCGCCAGGGGCCTCGGCCTATTGCACCGCCAAGGCCGCCGAAGTTCATTTAGCCCGCTGCATGGCCTTAGAAGGGGCGCCAATGGGCATTCGCGTGAACGTGGTCAACCCAGACGCCGTCCTGCGCGGCTCCAAGATCTGGCAGGGCGAATGGCGCCAGCAGCGCGCTGCTTCCAACAAGATTTCGGAAGATGAGTTGGAGGAACACTACCGTAAGCGCTCCCTCCTCCAGCGTTCTGTGTTTCCCGAAGACATCGCCGAAGCCGTCTACTTCTTCGCCTCTGATCTCTCGGCCAAATCCACCGGCAACTTCCTCAATGTAGACGGCGGAAATGCCGTTACTTTCTCGAGATAGACCATGACCTTTGCAATCTCGGCAGAGCTTGTCGGCACGGAGAACAAGAAGCTCGAGCAGGCTTTGGCCGATGATTACGCAAGCCTCGCGCGCCACTTGCAGCGCCGGGGCATCGACATCGAGGAAATGACCAAACGCGCCATGGACTACGCGGTGGCCATCCCAACCTGGGGCGTGGGAACCGGCGGCACCCGCTTTGCCCGCTTCCCCGGCCTGGGCGAACCCCGCAATATCCATGACAAGCTCGCCGACTGCGGCGTGATCCAGCAACTCTGCCGCGCCACACCGAACGTGTCTCCCCATATCCCATGGGACAAAGTGGCCGACTACAACGCGCTTCGCCAGGAAGCGGCGTCCTATGAACTTGGTTTTGATGCGGTAAATTCAAACACCTTTCAGGACCAGAGCAACCAGAAGACGTCCTATAAATTCGGCTCGCTCACCCATGCCGGCAAAGCCACCCGTGACCAGGCCGTTCAGCACAACATCGAGTGCATCGAAATTGGCCAGAAACTGGGCTCCACCGCTCTGACCGTATGGATCGCGGACGGGGCAAATTTCCCGGGCCAAACCAACCTCAATGCCGCCTTTGACCGCTACATGGACTCACTGACGGCAATTTATGACAAGCTGCCGAAGAACTGGTTCGTGTTTCTCGAACACAAACTCTATGAACCCGCCTTCTATGCAACCGTCATTTCCGATTGGGGCTCAAGTTTTATGGCGGCCTCGGAACTTGGCCCGAAGGCCAAATGCCTGGTCGACCTCGGCCATCACGCGCCCAATACCAATATCGAGCAGATCGTGGCGCGCCTCATTCGCGCCGAGACACTGGCCGGCTTCCCTTTCAATGATTCCAAATATGGCGACGATGATCTCGATTCAGGTTCCATAGACCCCTTCCGCCTGTTCCTGATTTTCAATGAACTCGTTGATGCGGAAATGCGGAAAGCCAAGGGCTTCGCACCGGCCTACATGATCGACCAATCCCACAACGTTACCGACCCCATCGAAAGCCTAATGGCTTCGGCCATGGAGATTGTCAGGGCATACGTGCAGGCTTCACTGATAGACCGCAAAGCCCTAAACGCCGCCCAAGATGAAAGCGACGTGATGGCGGGCCACCGCCTGATCAAACAGGCCTTCAATACGGATGTGAGCCCCATCCTTGCCGAAGACCGCCGCCGCAAGGGTGGCGCCATAGACCCCTTGAGCCTGTACCGCACCTCCGGCTATCGTGCGGCGAAAGCAAAGGAAAGACCCGTCAGTGGAGTAGCCTCCGCCGGCATCATTTAACATCGGAGGTTCAATTGCATATCTTGGTTGTCGGCGCTGGCGGAATGCTCGGCGCAAAACTGCTGGCGCGTCTTGGCAACGAGGGAAAGCTGGGCGGCAAGGCCATATCACGCGTCACCCGCTACGATGCCGTCATCCCCCCTGCGCCACCAGCTTCAAGCTACCCGGTTGAAACATTTGTGGGCGATCTTTCGGCTGCTGGCGAAGCTGAAAAGCTCATTGCCGGCAGGCCTGATGTCATATTCCATCTCGCCGCCATCGTCTCCGGCGAAGCGGAAAAAGACTTCGAAAAGGGCTACCGCATCAATCTTGATGCCACCCGCATTCTCTTCGAGGTCATCCGCAATGTGGGCGGCGGCTACAAGCCAAAGCTTATCTTTACCTCCTCCATTGCGGTTTTCGGCGCGCCCTTCCCCGACGCGATTGGCGATGAGTTCTTCACCACGCCGCTCACCAGCTATGGCACCCAGAAGGCCATCGACGAACTGCTGCTGAATGATTATTCCCGCCGCGGCTTCTTTGATGGCGTGGCGCTCCGCATGCCAACCGTCTGCGTCCGCCCCGGCAAGCCCAATCTCGCGGCGTCCGGATTCTTTTCCAACATCATCCGCGAACCACTCGCCGGGAAAGAAGCCGTTCTTCCCGTAAGCGACACCGTGCGCCATTGGCATGTCTCGCCCCGCGGCGCAGTACTGTTCCTCATTCAGGCAGCGACACTGGACACGGGAAAGCTTGGAAACCGCCGCACCCTCACCCTGCCCGGACTCTCCTGCACCGTAGCAGAGCAAATCGAGGCACTCCGCCGGGTTGCCGGCAATGATGTGGTCAAACTCATCCGCCGTGAAAATGATGAGACAATTGCCAAAATCGTCTCCGGCTGGCCCCGCAATTTTGATCCCCAGCGGGCTTTAGGCCTGGGCTTCAAGGCCGAGAGCAGTTTCGAAGACATCATCCGGGTGCATATGGAAGATGAGCTGGCGCCATGCAAATAGCGCAACCTTGCTAGCATACCAGCCACAGTAGGAGAGCGTGGCATAGCACTCTATAGAACCTCCATGTCTCCTGCGGATTCCCACGAAAATCGCATGCGTGGCATCCTTTGGATGCTCGCCACCATGCTGTGTTTCATAATTCTTGATGCCACCATGAAACACCTGCTCGAAAGCTATTCGCTGGTGCAGGTCACATGGGCGCGGTTTTTCTTCGCCACAATAATTGCCGCCCTTGTCTGCGGCCGAAACCTTGGAAAACTCGCAAAAAGCGCTGTTCCGGTAAAGCAGGGGTTACGTTCATTGCTCTTGATGTCCACAACGGCCGTGTTCAATGCCGGAATCCGCACAACGCCGCTTGCCACCGCAACGACCATCATGTTTCTCAGCCCCATCCTGGTAACCCTTCTCTCCATCCCCCTGCTTGGTGAGAGGGTGGGCCTCCGCCGCTGGGCAGGTATTATTGTGGGTTTCACGGGAGCTGTGATTGTTGTCCAGCCATGGCAAAGCGGATTTGGAAGTATAGGTTTGGGCATTTTGTTCCTGCTTGTTGCCGCCTTGCTCAATGCCAACTACCAGATCATCACACGCATGGTGCGCGAGGATGATCCGCTCACCTCCCTGCTGTTTACCGCAACGGCGGGCGCTGCCGTCACAAGCCTGATCGTCCCCTGGTTCTGGTCCTGGCCCACGGCATTCGACTGGCTGCTTTTGATTGGCAGTGGACTGGCCGGAGCCTTGGGCCATCTCTGTCTGATTCGCGCCTTGCGCCTGGCGCCTGCTTCTGTTGTTGCGCCCTTCAGTTATTCGTCCCTAATTTGGGCAACGCTCTTCGGCTTCATGATCTGGGGCGATTGGCCAAACTTCTGGACCTGGCTGGGGGCCGCCCTCATCATTGGCTCGGGCCTCTATATTTTCCACCGTGAGCGCCGCCACATTTCCATTGCGGTCGAATCCTGAGCATGCGGGCCAACCGCAATCTTCTCGGCATTGCCTCGCTCGTCTTCGGTGTCATGCTGTTTTCAACCCAGGATGCCATTATCAAGGCCATCAGCCACGAACATGCGGTGACCCTCGCCATGGCCATTCGCTGCGTTGTTTCCCTGCCGCTCCTGCTTCTCCTGGTTCATTTTGAATGTGGCATTGCGAAATTACGCTCGCCCCTGTTCTGGCCCCTCGTTATGCGCGGCGGCATTCTTCTCGTCGCCTATACGACCTACTACATGGGATTGCCCGCCCTTCCGCTGGCCGAGGCTATCGCTCTCTTCTTTGCCGCGCCTATCATTGTGACCATCCTTTCGGTACCGATGTTGGGTGAGAAGGTTTCCGCCAAATCCTGGGCGGCCATTGCCCTGGGCTTCATCGGCGTCCTAGTGATTCTGCAGCCCGGCACGGCCCTCTTCAATCCGGCTGCCCTTTTTAGTCTTGTGAGCGCCGCAACCTACGCACTCGCTATGGTCTTCGCCCGCAGGTTCGGCGTTACGGAATCCGCCACGGTCATGGCCTTTTACCAGAATGCAGTCTACTTTTTGGGGGCCGTATTGATCGCCGCATTTTTTGCCGTTGCCGGAATAGACCATCTCGGCCACCCCAGCCTGGATTTCCTGGTGCGCCCCTGGGCCTGGCCAAATAATTACGATCTCTTCCTCATGGCCGTCTGCGGCATCATTGCCGCCGTTGCCATGTCGCTGCTCACCAACGCCTATCGCATGGCCGATGCAAATCTTGTCACCGTGTTTGAATATACAGGCTTAATCTGGTCGCCGCTCTGGGGATTTCTGTTCTTCAATGAAATTCCGCGCTGGAGCACTGTCGCGGGCCTTGGCTTGATTTTCACTGCCGGGCTTATTTCAATCAAACTGGCAACAACGCAGACATCGCAATCCAAGCAAGCTTCTTCTATCGCAAAGTAAATCCTGTATAAAAGCAGGATGCCTTATTTCACACCCAGAATGATCTTTGCCCGGTGAGTTCAGCCAGGTCTTTGTTTTTCTGCCGATAAAGAGTTTCGAGCTGAGTTCGAAGCTCAGGACGCAGTATAGGTAGCCCTGCGCTACTGCCGCTATTGTGCACTTGGGAAGTATCGACGGCCTGGGCCTCCAGCCCGAGAAACTCGAAAACCCTGTTCAGCGTTGCTGAGCTATTCTTTACCAGTTCATCAAAGGATAAAACCAGGAATTGCTGGGTTGGAAAAAAGGTCTGCCAGTGGCGTAACTGATCGGCATAAAAACCCCTTGGCACCGCACAGCGTTGGCGAAGTGATTGAACATCCCCTGTCGGCGGCCAATCAACCGCAAGCGAAGGCAAAATATACTCTTCAAAATCTTTGCCCGCCCGCTTTTTCCGGTGTTCATGCTGATACTGTGAAATGAGCCGGTCGACGGGATTGCGCAAAATGACAATGAGTTTTACGTCGGGCAATAATTGGCGCACGCGCTCCGGAACTTCCGGCAGGAACATGTAGGAGGGGCAGGATTCTCCGGTAAGCCAATTCCTCTCAGAACGTTTATCTGAAAGGAACAGATGAAATGGCCATGGACGGATGCGCGGAAAGTGACCAGCATACCATTGCGTTCCCTTATGAAAATTCAGGTCAAAAAAATGAGCTGTTTTCTTGCCCCCAAGACGCACGCGGGAATGGCGGCCCATATAGAAAAGGAGTGAAGTGGTGGCGCTCTTCTGTGCACCTATGATCAAAAAATCAGGTAGCGATCTGCCGCCCCAGCTTGGTTTCATATCTTGCAGCAAACTATTTACAACACTTTTCATAAAGATCTTCCACGCTTGTAAATCTTCTCGAGTGCTTGCCTAAGAAAGAGCCATTGCCCTGTCGCATAACCGCCAGAAGATCACGATAAGCTAAATAGGTGCGGCTGCCCTGGCTGTAAGCACCAGACTCCAGGGCCGAAACGATCTTGCTATCAAGGGCTGCGGTGAACTTGAAATGGGCGATCGGCAAAATCAGGTCAACATCGGGCGGCACATTAAGCGTATGCGAATGGAGATACGATCTGCCCGCGATCCAGCGCACAAGGGGAACCTTGTGAAGTGATGCGAAATTTGGCCGACCGGAAAACATGCGCTTCCACAGCGTGGCGGCACGATTGGCGAAAGTGGCTTGCTTTCCATAGCTTCTTTTCTCAATCTTGAACTCGCGCAAAAGGCGCTCCCGAACGCCTCCATTGAGGATCGTCGGACGAAGCTCGCCAGCTTTCCAAGCCAGATGCCTGCAAGCGTCAAAATAGGGATATCTCGCGAGCATCG
>JBBQNU010000022.1:0-26244 GCA_038330285.1 Hyphomicrobiales bacterium
GTTCTAAATAGGTTGTACGGAAAAACGCACAATGAGACGATTGCCACTGGCCGATCTGGAAGCATTTGCGGCGGTGGCCGAATTGCGAAGCTTTCGAAAAGCGGCGGCACTGCGGGGCATTTCAGCCGCTTCGCTGAGTGATGCGATGCGCCGGCTGGAGGCCAGACTGGGCGTGCGGCTGCTGACCCGTACCACGCGCAGCGTGACGCTCACCGATGCCGGGCAGCAGCTTCTGGCGCGCCTTTCGCCGGCGCTGGGTGACATTGCCTCAATGCTGGATGGCCTTGACCCAGGCGGAGATACACCAAGCGGAACGCTGCGGCTGAATGTTCCGGGCATTGTGGCACGATATGTCCTGCCGCCAATTGTCGTGCGCTTCCTGCAGGCGTACCCGCGTATTTCAATCGAAATTGTTGCCGAGGACTTCTATTCAGATGTTTTTGCGAAAGGCTTCGATGCGGGCGTGCGCTACGACGAAAGGCTGGAGCTGGACATGATTGCCGTGCCGATTGGGCCACGATCACAGCGCTTTATCGCCGTTGCCTCGCCGGACTATTTGAAAATGCACGGCACGCCTTCGCATCCCGGGGATCTGCTTATACACACCTGCATCAGACACCGGTTTTTAAGCGGCGTCATGCCGACCTGGGAATTTGAGCGCGACGGCGTTGTCGTGCGCGTTGATCCGCCAAGCGTGCTGATTACAAATTCACTCGATATTTCCAGAGCTGCGGCGGTGGCAGGGCTTGGCATCATGTCGTCGTTCAGCGAGTTTACCGAAGCGGAAGTCGCAAGCGGCGCCTTGCGGCCCGTACTTGAGGACTGGTTGCCGCCATTCTCGGGGCCCTTCATCTATTATCCCAGCCGCAAGCACATGCCGCCGCCCCTGCGGGCGTTTCTGGATTTTATCAAAGCCGAGAAATAGCGGCCTCTTGATCTAAGGCCAGCGAATCCGCCATGAAGGGGCATGGTCACGCTGCATGAATGCTGGAAGACGCTGCTTCAGGCGGAGTTTGATGCGCCCTACATGGCGGCGCTGAAGGACTTTCTGGTTGCCGAGCGGGACAAGGGCAAACGGATTTTTCCCAAGGGTTCCGAATGGTTCCACGCACTTGATGTGACGCCGCTTGAACAGGTGCGGGTGGTGATCCTGGGGCAGGACCCGTATCACGGCGAGGGCCAAGCCCATGGGCTTTGCTTTTCGGTGAAGCCGGGGGTGAGGCCGCCGCCCTCACTCATCAACATCTACAAGGAAATGAAAACTGATCTCGGCCTTGAGGCGCCGTCCCATGGGAATCTTGAGGCCTGGGCAAAGCAGGGGGTGCTGTTGCTCAATGCGGTTCTCACGGTGGAGGCGGGGCTGGCGGCCTCGCATCAGGGCAAGGGCTGGGAACGCTTCACCGATGCGGTGATCCGGCTGGTGAATGACCAGCCGCGGCCCGTGGTCTTTATCCTGTGGGGTGCTTACGCCCAGCGGAAGGCGGCGTTTGTGGATCGCACGCGGCATCTGGTGCTGGCCTCGGCCCATCCATCACCGCTGTCGGCGCATAATGGTTTTTTTGGTTCACGGCCGTTTTCCAAAGCCAATGAGTTTCTGATAGCCCATGGCCAGGATCCCATCGATTGGGATTTGCGGAAGTAATTTACGCGCCAGTGATTTTTTTAGCGGCGGCCAACTCTTTCTTGAGCTGGGGTAGCAGGTCGGCGTTGGCGGCGATGATGTTGCCAGTTTGCAGGGGGCTTGCTTCGCCATCGCAATCGCTGGTGAAGCCGCCGGCTTCGCGGACGAGCAGGATGCCGGCAGCCAAGTCCCAGGGTTTCAGATTGCGTTCCCAGAAGGCGTCGAGGCGGCCTGCCGCAATATATCCCAGCTCGAGGGTCACGGAGCCAAGCCGGCGAATGCCAATCGCCTTGGCCTGAACCAGTGCGATTTCGGCCCGGTTGTCAGCCTGGCCTTCGCTGCCACGATGGGGAATGCCGCAGCCGATCAGCGCCTCGTGAATGTCAGTGCGGCTGGCAACGCGCAGTCGCTTGTTGTTGAGGAAAGCGCCAGCGCCCTTCTCGGCGGTGAAGAGTTCGTCGGAGATCGGGTTGTAGGTGACGGCGGCGACGATTTCGCCCTTGCGCTCAAGCGCCACCGAAATGGCAAAGAGCGGCAGCGAATGCATGAAGTTGGTGGTGCCATCGATAGGATCGATGATGAAGCGATGGTCCGGGTCGGTGCCTGTAACGGCGCCAGACTCTTCCATGAGGAAGCCATAGCCGGGGCGGGCTTTTTCCAGTTCGGCGCGCAGCACTTTTTCGCAGCGCTTGTCGGCGGCGGTCACGTAGTCGCCGGGGCCTTTGACGGAGACCTGCAGGTTGCTGAGTTCGCCGAAGTCGCGCTGCACGCCGCGGGCGGCCTTGCGGACGGCGGCAATCATGATGGTCATGGAGGGGGAGGCGGCCACGGAAATATCCTTGATTGTGTGTGGGCGGGAGTTAGCAAACCTCAACCCGGAAGGCTAGGGCGGTGAATTTTTGCTGGGGAAGGCTTGACAAACAGATATTAAGATATATCTTAAGTACGAACTTAAGACATTATTGAAAGGAATATCGAATGTTTAAAGGAAATCACATGTTTGGCCACCGTGGCCGGTCGGCCATGCAGCATGACTGCGGCTCGCGTGAGCGTGGCGGCGGTTTTGGCCGGGGGCCGGGAGGCTTTGGCCGTGGCCCAGGAGGCTTTGGCGGGCGCGGGGCGCGCATGTTTGGCCATGGCGACTTGCGTCTTGTGCTGCTTGCCCTCATCGCGGAGAAGCCGCGCCATGGCTATGACCTGATCCGCGCCATTGAGGAAAAATTTGGCGGCGCCTATGCGCCGAGCCCCGGTGCGGTTTACCCGACCCTGACAATGCTGGTGGAGCAGGATCACCTGCAAAGCGAAGAAGTGGGCGGCGGCAAGAAGCTTTACACCATCACGCCGGAAGGCACGGCGTTTCTGGCGCAGAACAAGGCGACGGTTGATGGCGTCATGGCGCGGATGGATCTGGCGGCGCAGGCGTTCACCAATCACTCTACGCCTGACAGCGTGCATGAGGCGTTCCATACGCTGCGCCATGCGCTGCACATGCGGCAAGGGCCATGGACGGACGAGGAAGCCACGCGCATTCGCGCCATCCTGGAAATGGCGGCGCGTGATATTGTTGGGGGCAAGGGGCAGGCTTAAGAGCACGCCCCTTCTTTTACCATCTTCCCGCCTGAACTGCGCGCCTGACATTTTCCCTTGATGTACACACTGATAATCGTGCTGTCGGGCGGCCAGTGCTCGGGGGCCACGGGGGTGAGGTGGGCCTGGATGCATTTCCAGGCGCCATGCTCAAACAGATAGGTATCGGTATAGTTCGTCATGCCCGTGGTTTCCACGCCATTGTGGCGCTCGGTGTGCTTGTTGGTGGCGCGCACCAGCGCCACCGTGCCGTGGACCGTAATGAGTTCGTCGCGGGTATCCCAATAGATGACAACTTCGGGATCGAACAGGTTTGCCCAGCGCTTGAGATAGGAGGCGCGGTCAATCCGCATGCCGTTGCTGGAGAGGCAGATGAAGTCGGGATGCAGGATGGCATCATGCGAGGCCACATCGTTGGTCACGTAGTTATGAATGAAGCGTGCATTCAGGGCGCGCAGATAGCGCAGCGCTTCGGGTGACTGGGTGTAGGCCAGAGTGGAGTCCATTGTTATATCCTGTTTAGGTTAGGGAGCGAGTTTTCGTGCGATCCCGGCGGTGGCGTCGTCTGCCGGATAAAAGCACTCGATTTTCAGTTGCTGTAAGGCCGCGTCCGCCGGCATGGCAAAGGTCGTGAAAGTGGAAAAAAAGTCGAGGCGGAGGTAGCCTTTCTGAAGCTGCATGGTCATGATGGGCGAAGCCGCCTCCGGCGCCTTTGCGGGTTTTGAAAAGACCGACACCCCGGGATAAGCCATGATCTCGCTCAGGAGTTGGGCCGAAACCCGGCTGCCCTGGGCCACCTCGCGGTGGAGAATCTGGATCATCCCGCCGGCAAACTCTTCCCAGTTCACGATAAACTGGCGCAAAGCCTTGGGATGGAAAACCGTGTGCATCGCATTATCGGCGATGGCGGGTTCCACATCGTAGGACTGGCGGAAAACCGAAAACATGCGCCGGGTTGCATCGTTGCGAAGGCGGATATCCCAGTGGCCATCGATGACGATGGCGGGATAGGGTTCCTGCTGTCGAAGCATGAAATCGAGCGCCTGGCGTACATGAGGTATATCTTCAGCGGCATGTTCCTTGGTGCCATAGGGCGGCACAAAACCTGCAGCGACATGCAGAACATTGCGCTCCTCAAGCGGCAAGTCGAGCGCCACGCCGAGCAGTTGCACCATTTCGCGGCTTGGCTGCGAACGGCCGGACTCAAGAAAGCTCAAGTGCCGGGCCGAGACATCTGCCTGGCCAGCCAAGTCAAGCTGGCTGAGCCTGCGCTGCTGCCGCCAATGCCTGAGCAGATGGCTGAACTTGCCGCTTGAGGCCCGGTCTTGCTTTGTCATGAATGCATCCATGGAGGCTACGTAACGGCCGCCATGCTAGCGCGCAATTACCTCCGAGGTAAGCAAGCGGATGAATCTAGGTGCCGCTTTTGGCAGCTTCGGGCTTGAAGGCGGCGGCGCGGGTTTCGGCGTCTTTTCTCTGAGCTTCCGGCTGCTTGGCGGCAAAGTCATCAAGCCATGGATCGGCGCGGCCGCCCTTGCTTGCAAGGAAATTCCATTTCATTGCTTCGACGGGATCAAGTGCCACGCCGCGGCCGGTGGCAAAAAGTTTGGCAACGCGGTTTTGCGCCACGATGTTTCCGCGCCGTGCGGCAATGAGCATCCATTTCGCCCCGACGGCTTCATCGCGCTGCACGCCTTCGCCGCGGAACACCAGCACCCCATAGTCCATGGCGGCTTCAGGCATGCCTTGCGTCGCCGCCTTGGAAAACCAGTTCGCGGCGGTGACGTGACTTTGCTCTACGCCGTTGCCATCGAGATAGAGCAGGCCCAAATTATATTGCGCTTCGGCAAAACCCTGGTCGGCTGATTTCCTGAACCATTCGGTGGCTTTCGGCCATTCGGCCGGGGTGCCATAGACACCGGTGTAGAGGAGGCCCAAATTGTATTGGGCTTGCGGATTGCCGCCGGCTGCGGCCTTTTCCAGCCACTTCGCGCCAGTATCGGCATCGGGATTTCCAAGCGAGCCATCAAGATAAAGCATGGCGAGCGAGAATTGCGCGCCGGGATGATTTTTCTCTGCCGCCTTGGTGAACCAAGTCACAGCTTTTTTGAGGTCAGGCTTTACGCCGTTCCCCAATTGGTAAAATGCGCCCATCATGGCCATGGCGCGGGCGTCGCCGCTATTGGCAAGGGGTTCGGCAATCTCACGGGCGGATTTGAATTCCTTGTCCTCGAAGAGAGCGACGGCTTCCTCAAACGTGGCAGCCGCAAAAGCGGGTGCGCCCAGCGTGAGCAGGAGAAGCAGCGACAGTACATATTTCATCAGGCCATCCGTTGCGTAAACTCGGAGACGATCCGTCCGGCTTCCTCGGGGGAAGCCCACATCGCGTCCGGGGGCCGGATAAAGTCCGGTTTCTGCGGCAGCAATATGTCGAGCTTGTCCAGCTCAATTGGATCGAACGCGACGCAGGGAATTTCAAAAAGGTCGGCCCACCAGCCGATGATGGGTTCGCTTGGTGTGTAGGTGTTCTGCGAAAGGGCGATGTAGTCGGCGCCATCCTCGGCGGCCTGCATGGCGGCGTGGCGCGAGGCGGCGCAAAAGGCGCCGACGATGGTATCCTTGCCAAGGGCGCGCCGTGCCTGAGCTACATCATCGACAAGCGCGTCGAGATGCACGCCGTCGCACTTCATCTCGGTCGCACCGTTCGCAAGAACCGCGAGACCCAGGCTTTGAAGCTTTGTTGTTACCGCGGCCAGCGTGGACACAGGAACGACAATGCTGGCCACGTCGCCTGCGGCAGAGGCAGCCGTGGCACAGGCCAGGATCTGGTCTGCGCCCAGGTCAACCGGGGCCACGAGGAAGAGGCGGGGCAATGCCATGGCGGCGGGAACTACTTTTCCAGCGCCTTCGACCATTTGCCGACGGAAGCCAGGGCGTTCATCTTGGCGCGGTGCGAGAACGCGGCGCGGGCGGCTTCAATGTTGGCATCCTTGCCGCCCCAGGCCTTCAGCGCATCGGCCTGCAAGGCGCGGCCATAGGAGAAGGTGAGCTTCCACGGCAGCGGACCGGCGGCATTCATCAGGCTCAAGTGCGCGGTTGCATCCTTGCTGGACTGGCCGCCGGAAAGGAAGGCGATGCCGGGCACCGCCATGGGCACGCAGCGCTTGAGGACGATGAGGGTTTTCTCAGCAACTTCTTCCTGGCTGGCTTGCGTCGGGCACTTCTTGCCGGAGATGACCATGTTGGGCTTCAGGATAATGCCTTCGAGCTTCACGCCGGCATAATAGAGTTCCTGAAACTGTTCCTTGAGGGCCCATTCGGTGACGCGCATGCAGGTGTCGATGTCATGGTCGCCGTCCATCAGGACTTCAGGCTCAACCATGGGCACGATGCCGCCGGCCTGGCAGATAGCGGCGTAGCGGGCCAGCGCATGGGCATTGGCATGAATGGCGTTGTGGGTTGGAATGCCTTTGCCCACATCAATGACAGCGCGCCACTTGGCGAACTCGGCACCGAGCTTGGCATATTCCTCAACGCGGGCGGCAAGCCCATCAAGACCTTCGGTCACGGTTTCGCCGGGCGAAAGCGCTAAGGGCTTTGCACCGGTATCGAGCTTGATGCCGGGAACGGCGCCGGTGGATTTGATCACATCAACGAGGGGTGTGCCATTGCGGGCCTTCTGGCGGAGCGTTTCATCGAACAGGATGACTCCGGAGATGTTGGCTTTCATCGCCTCGGTGGCGCCAAACAGCATTTCGCGGTAATCGCGGCGGGTGTCCGGCGTCGAAGGCGTGTTGATGGATTCAAGGCGCTTGGCAATTGAGCCGGTGCTTTCATCGGCGGCGAGAATGCCTTTGCCTGCGGCCACCATACGTTGGGCAATGTCTGCTAGCTTGTTGATCATTGTCTTGTCCTCTCCAGAGCCTTGACGCCAGGCAGGGGTTTTCCTTCGAGCCATTCGAGGAAAGCACCACCGGCTGTTGATATGTAAGTGAAGTCGTCGGCCACGCCGGCGTGATTTAGGGCTGAAACCGTATCGCCGCCGCCTGCGATCGAGGCAAGGCGGCCAGTTTTCGTCAGTTTGGCCACGTGCCTGGCACAGGCAACGGTTGCCTTATCAAAGGGCTTGAGTTCAAAGGCGCCAAGCGGGCCGTTCCAGACAATGGTTTTGGCGGCATCGAAGGCGGCATTGATGCGGGACACGGTGTCAGTTCCGGCATCAAGGATCATGTCGTCGGCGGCGACATCGGCGATGTTGATACTGCGGCTTGGCGAATTGGCCTTGAATTCCTTGGCGACCACAACATCGGTTGGCAGGAGCAGGGTGCAGCCCTTGGATTTGGCGGTGGCGATGATGTCTTTAGCGGTGGGCAGGAGATCATGTTCGCAGAGGGATTTGCCCACGGGGTAACCCTGGGCTGCCAAGAATGTATTGGCCATGCCGCCGCCGATGACGATGGTGTTTGCCAAGCCCGAGAGATTGCCTAGGAGTTCAAGTTTGCTTGAAACTTTTGCGCCACCCACAACAGCGATGAGGGGACGCTTGGGTTTTTCGAGAGCCTGCCCGAGGGCGCGGAGTTCGGCTTCCATGGCGCGGCCCGCATAGGCCGGAATGAGATGGGCGATGCCTTCGGTTGAACTATGGGCGCGGTGGGCGGCGGAGAAGGCGTCGTTCACAAAAATATCGCCGAGGCCCGCCAGCATTTTTGCAAAGCCTGCATCGTTCTTTTCCTCGCCGGCGTGATAGCGGGTGTTTTCCATCAGCACGCATTCACCGGGCATTGCGGAAACGGTGGGGGCTGATTGCCAATCGGTGAAGATGAATTTTACCGGGCGGCCCAGGCCGGCCTGAAGGGCAGGGGCCACTGGCCTCAGTGACATTTCCGGCACGACCTTGCCCTTGGGCCGGTCGAAATGGGCCAGCACGATCACGGCGGCGTTCTTGTCGAGAAGTTCGCGGAGTGTGGGCACCACCCGCTCGATGCGCGTGGCGTCGGTCACCTTGCCCTTTTCAATCGGCACATTGAGGTCAAGGCGGATGACGACGCGCTTGCCCGCGACATCGACATCATCAAGGGTTCTAAAATCAGGCATTGCCTATTTCTTCGCGGCTTTGACGATGGCTTTGGCGGTGATGCCGAAATGTTTGTAGAGGGCTTCAGCCGGAGCGGAGGCGCCAAAGCCCTTCATGCCGATGAATACGCCGTCATTGCCGATGAAGCGGTTCCAGCCCTGAGCCACGCCCGCTTCAATGGCGATGCGGGTTTTCTCGGTCCCCAAAAGCTTTTCCTTGTAGGCCTTGGACTGCTTTTCGAAGAGCTCCATCGAAGGCACGGAGACAACGCGGGTTGGCGTTCCGGCCTTGTCCAGCGTTGCCTTGGCTTCGATGGCGATTTCAACTTCAGAACCTGAGGCAAAAATAACGGCCTTTGATTTCTTCGCCGAGGATGCCACTTCATAGGCGCCCAGGGCACAGAGGTTCTTGGCCGCATAGGTGAGGCGGGCTGGCTTCAATTTTTGCCGGGTGAGGGCCAGCACACTTGGACCCGTCGTGGTTTGCAGGGCGAGCTGCCAGCATTCGGCGGTTTCAACCGCATCGCAGGGGCGGAACGTCAGAAGGTTTGGAATGACCCGCAAGGCTGCGAGGTGTTCCACGGGCTGATGGGTGGGGCCATCCTCACCGAGGCCGATGGAGTCATGGGTCATCACATAGATCACGCGCTTGCCCATGAGGGCCGAGAGGCGAATGCTGGGGCGGCAATAATCAGTGAAGACCAGGAAGGTGCCGCCATAGGGAATGACGCCGCCGTGCAGCGCCATGCCGTTCATGGCGGCGGCCATGCCGTGCTCGCGAATGCCGTAATAGACATAGCGCGCGCCGTAGTCGGCGGCGTTGAGGGCCTTCATATCCTTGGATTTGGTATTGTTGGAACCGGTGAGATCGGCGGAGCCGCCGATGGTTTCAGGCACGGCGGCGTTGATCACATCAAGGGCATTCTGCGAGGCGTTGCGGGTGGCGATCCATGGCGGGTTTTTGGCCAGTTCCTTTTTATAGGCCGCAACAACGTCATCAAAGTTGGCGGGTAAGGCACCGGATGTGATGCGGTTGAACTCTGCCTTGTGGGAAGATGCAGCGAGCCGCATTTCCCAATCCTTGCGCCGTGAAGCGCCGCGTGATCCGACGGCGCGCCAGGCATTGAGGATTTCATCGGGAACGACAAAGGGTGGATAATCCCAGCCCAGGGCTTTGCGGGCGCCGGCGATTTCTTCGGCACCCAGGGGTGAACCGTGGGTGGCAGAGGTGCCTTGCTTGGTGGGCGCGCCAAAACCGATGATGGTTTTGCAGGCGATCATGGTGGGCTTGTCAGAGCTCTGAGCACCCTGGAGAGCTGCGGCTACTTCGGTGGGGTTGTGGCCATCGACGCGGCTGACATTCCAGTTGGCGGAGGCGAATCGGGCAAGCTGATCGGTCGAATCAGACATGCTCACTTTGCCGTCAATGGAGATGCCGTTGTCGTCCCACAGGACGATGAGATGATTGAGCTTCAGGTGGCCCGCCAGAGTGATGGCTTCCTGGGAAATGCCTTCCATCAGGCAGCCGTCGCCGGCCAGCACATAGGTCTTGTGGTTGACGAGATCATTGCCGAAGCGGGCCGCCAAGTGGCGCTCGGCAATGGCAAAGCCCACGGAATTGGCAAGGCCCTGACCCAAAGGCCCAGTGGTGGTTTCGATGCCTTCGGCGTGGCCATATTCCGGATGACCCGCGGTCTTGGAGCCCAACTGCCGGAAGTTCTTGAGCTGCTCCAAGGTCATGTCCTTGTAGCCCGTCAGAAACAATAGTGAATACAACAACATGGAGCCGTGGCCGGCGGAGAGAATGAAGCGGTCTCGATCCGGCCAATGCGGATCGCTGGCATCAAAATTGAGGAACTGGGTGAACAGTACGGTTGCCACATCCGCCGCACCCATGGGCAGACCCGGGTGGCCGGAATTTGCCTTTTGGACAGCGTCCATGCTCAGCGCGCGGATGGCGTTGGCCATGGTTTTTTGCATATCGAGGGAGGGAACATTCATTCTCGGGGAAATCCTTGAAGGCAGCCGCAATCGGGCTTCTGAATAACAGCAGTTAACGCCCTGTCAACCGGGCTTTTCCGGCCACTTATAGCGGCAAATTAAACTATTGAAGTGCGTTTGTTTACGTAACATATTGGGATCGGCGGCAAATTGAATGATTTGCCAGCGGGTGGTTGGGCAGCGTGAGACCTGTAATAGTGTCCGATCACGCGCCGGAAAATTGGTGGCGGTTATGTTTAGTGCCTCAGGCTGTTGCCCTGGGGCAAAACGTGATCTAGGGACGGACATGGTTGATACACAAAAGCTGAACGATGCCTTTGATCGTTTCGATGCGGCATTGAAAACATTTGAAGGGGCGCTGGCCAAGAAGCAGGCGGCTGCTTCCGAGGCCGAAGCATTGCGCGGCGACCGCGCGAAGATCGCTTCGGAACTTGACCTCGTGCGCAGCAAGGCCACGGAGCTTGTCACTACCAATAAATCGGCTGTGGGAAAAATCGACGCGGCCATGTCACGCATTCGCGCTGTGCTGCACAGCAACAGTGGGGGCTAGGTATGGCCAATGTTGTCGTCTCGGTTGCTGATCGTCCTTATACGATGCAGTGCCCCGATGGTGAGGAAGATCATCTGCGCGAGCTTGCCTCGCTGCTGGATGCGGAAATCGTGCGCATCAAGCAAAGCGTCGGGTCGATCGGCGATATCCGCCTGCTGGTGATGAGCGGTCTGATGGTGGCAGACCGCCTGTCGGAAGCCATCCGCAAGATTGAATCGCTGGAAGACCAGATCAAGGGTTTGCGCGAGTCACGCAACCAGGCCCAGGCCCAGACGAAGGACATGGAAGCGAAGTTCGCGGCGCGGCTGGAAAGCGCCTCGGCCCGGCTGGAGAGCATTGCCAAGGCGATGAAGTAGTCTCGCCTAAACGTGGGCCATGACGTAGCGGTTGATCAGGGTGGCGAGGTTTGGCACGCTGACGAGGGAGAGCGCGGTTTTCACGTTGCAGCGCAGCACGGATCTTTCATGCATTTCCGTCCAGGTCTGCATCTGCTGTTCAACCCTGAGGGCATAGACATCGACCAGGCAGGTGGTATCCCTCCCGTTTCGGATCCTGTCGAACTTGAAGGTTCCGATGCAGCGCTTGCCGACATGACCAACAAGGCCTGCCTCCTCAAGGGCTTCCTGGGCTGCGACTTCGTGGGGAGCGAGGCCCCGGATGGGATTGCCCTTGGGGATGATCCAGCGCCCGCCGCCCCGGGAGGTCACAAGGCAGACGTCCACACCACCACCCGGGATGTCATAAAATGGCAGAGCAGCAATCTGGTGCATCGCAGTATCCCGATTGAAGAGATTCAGAAACCATTAGGCGTTGATTCGTCTGCCTAAATCAATAATATTTGGTTACCTCCCTCTGGTTTCCGGAAGGGGCGTAGGTGCAAAAGGCGGGTTTGAGATGTCTGGATCGGCGGCGGGGCGGGATCAGGAGATCGAGATCAAATTCAGAACTGACGCCGCCGGACTGGCGCGCCTCCTGGACGCCCCGCTGTTCAAAACCGCAAACGACCTTCAAACCGAAACCTTGAAGGCCACGTATTTTGATACGCCTGCAAATGCCTTGCGGAAAAAAGGGATCATCTTGCGGATCCGGAAATCCGGGGATGCTGTGCCCGTGCTGGGGATGAAGGCGCCGGGGGCAGCCAGTGATGGCCCATTTCATCGCAGGGAGGTGGAGGTCAATTCGCCCAGCGTGAAGCCCAATCTGGCCCTGTTCGGCAAAACCACGGAGAAATTTCTCACGCGGATCATGGGGGATCAGCCGCTCGCTGCAAAATTCAAAATGGAGTTCAAGCGGCAAAGCGGTCTCGTTACTTCAGGCAGTTCGGTTATCGAGATCGCCGTGGACCAAGGCCATATATCCTGTGGAAAGCTGCGTGTGCGATTGGCCGAAGTTGAGCTTGAGCTGGTGTCCGGCAACAAAGCGGATCTTTTTGATCTGGCGATGACGCTTGCGAAAGACTTTTCCCTGCGCCTTGATTTCGTCAGCAAGGCGGAAAAAGGCTTCCGTGCCCTCCTTCAGGAAAAGCCCGCCCCGTTCAAGGCAGAACCCATAAAATCCAAATCCATGGCGACACTTGATGATGCGGTGACAGCCATCATTTCCAATACGCTGGCACACTTCGTGGCAAACTGGGCCTGCCTGCGCGAAACCGATGACCCCGAATCGATTCACCAGATGCGGATTGCACTCCGCCGCATGCGCTGCGGCTTGTCGATATTCCAACGCGCTTTGCCCGATGCCGCTTTCGCAGCTTTGCGGGAGGATGCCGCGCGGCTGGCTTCGGCATTTGGTCCGGTGCGAAATGCCGATGCCTTTCGCACGTCGATGCTGCAAGGCCCATTGGCAAGTTCCGACTGCCCCGAAAACCGCGATGCATTTCGGACCATCATGGAGAAGCGGCGGGCTGCGGCTTACACACTTGCCCGTTCCGAGATAGACAGCCTTGACGCGACGATGTTCGTGCTGAAGGCACAAAGTTTCCTGGCACGCCGTGATTTGAGCAAAGCCCGCGCAGACACTGAACCGGAAAAATCGCAAGCGCACATGCGGAAATTTTCCAAGGCGGTGCTGGATGGGCTCAGAGCCCGGGTAATAAAACGTGGAAAGGTTGCAGCCGATTCAGATGAGGCACGGCACAAATTGCGCATTGCACTCAAAAACCTGCGTTATGGCATGGTTTTTTTTGCTGATCTGCGGGGAAGCCGCAAGCGAAGGCAGTCATACAAGAAGAAGATGTCCGCATTGCAAGATCTGCTTGGTGTTCGCAATGACATTGTTGGTGCCAGGACATATCTGGAAGAGCTTCGGGAGGAGGTTGGTCCGGAAGCGGAGAAAATCGTGGAATTTATCCTGGGCTGGCAGGCACGGGAAGCTGCCGCCGCCGACAAGGCAATCTCCAAGTCATGGAAAAAATTCATGCGGGCAGAAATTTTCTGGAACTGATTTGCGCATAGCAAGGCCCCGCAAAGGTGGTCAAAATGTGCCCCCAAAATTAAACTTTCTTAACTGTTACGGCGCGGTGGTAGTGCCTAGCTAGGGAGTGTTCGCACGTGTTTTGCGTCGGACGCCGGATTGGATAGATCCACCGGGAATCGAAACTGCCCATTGTCGGCGTATGGGCATCAAAACGAAGGAATAGTGAAATGAAAAAGTTTGTTGCATTGCTGATCGCATCTTCCGCCATGGTAGCAACCGCCTATGCCGGCCAGATTCAAGGCACGGTCAAGGCTTTCGACGAAGCCACCAAGACCGTTACTCTCGAGAACGGCTCGGCCTATGTCCTGGCTGAAGGCGTAAAGGCTGATGGCATCGCGGCCGGCACCAAGGTGCAGGTAACCTTTGATGACACAAGCAAGGCGGCGACCGCTGTAACAGTGGTTCAGTAGTTTCACGCCGGACGGTTTAATCGTCCATTAGTGATATTAGCGCGTCCAGCTTAGCGGCTGGGCGCGTTTTGTTGGATAGACTGGATTTTCCCCCGGCAAAGGCCTACATACAGCCGCGGCGGGCTGCCCGGTTTGTGAGGAACATTTTTCCCAGGGCCTATAATCGATCTTTAGGGAGCTGTCCCTGGGCTGGACCGTGGTCTGGCTTAAACGGCACCCACCTACGTGAGTAGGGACCAGGGATCGTCAGTTTCCACGGCCCATGGTGGCTCGCCGCTTAGTTTGAAGGAAAATATGAGTCTTGCTGAAATAAAACGCCTGGCGCGAAGCAAGGCTACACTCATCAGAAACGATGTGCATGAGAGGGCAAAAGCCGGTGCCGGAGCGGCGCTGGCAGAGCGCGGGCTGCCCGTTGCCAGGAACTCCCAAAACAACATCATCTCGGCATTTCATTCCTTTGGCACGGAAATTTCCACATTCGAGCTTTTCGACAAGCTGGTGGCGGAGGGCTGGATAACCGCCTTGCCGGTGGTGGTGGCCAAGAACACGCCGCTGGTGTTCCGGCAGTGGGCGCCGGGAGATGCGCTGGTCCTGGGCCGCTGGAAAATCAAGGTTCCGCCCGAGGAGGCTTCTGAGGTTTTGCCCGATGTCCTGCTGGTTCCGCTACTGGCCTTTGACCGCCGGGGGTTTCGCCTGGGTTATGGCGGCGGGTTCTATGACCGCACCCTGGAAAAGCTGCGGGGTCTCAAGAACGTGACGGCCATTGGTGTTGCCTATTCCGGCCAGGAGATGGATACGGTTCCCCGTGACGCGTTTGACCAGCGGCTGGATTGGATCATGACGGAAAAAGAGACTTTCAAATGCGGCTGATATTTCTGGGCGATGTGGTGGGCAAATCGGCGCGCGATGCGGTTGCCCGCGAGCTGCCGCTTCTGCGCGAACGCTACAAGCCTGACATTGTCGTGGTGAATGGCGAGAATGCCGCCCATGGCTTTGGCATCAGCCAGGACATTCACCAGAAACTGTTGGGCTGCGGAGCTGATGTGGTGACCCTCGGCAACCACGCTTTTGACCAGCGCGAAACGCTGGTTTTCATTGAGCGCGAACCCAATCTCATCCGGCCGCTTAACTGGCCGGCTGGTTGCCCCGGTCGCGGCACCTGCATGGTGGAAACGGCCAAGGGCCAGCGGGTGCTGGTGATGAATGCCATGGGCCGGGTCATGATTGAGCCGATGCTGGATGACCCCTTTCCGGCGGTGGGGCGGGAGCTTGACCAATGCCAGTTGGGCCGGGATTGTGACGCGATCCTGATTGATTTTCACGCCGAGGCCAGTTCCGAGAAAATGGCCATGGGACATTATGTGGATGGCCGGGCCAGCCTGCTGGTTGGGACCCACACCCATACCCCCACGGCGGACCACCAGATCCTTTCCGGCGGCACGGGCTATCTGACTGATGCCGGCATGTGCGGCGACTACAACTCGGTGATCGGCATGGACAAGGCGGAACCCCTCAACCGCTTCCTGCGCAAGCTTCCGGTGGAGAAATTCAAGCCGGCCGAGGGGCCGGCAACGGTGTGCGGCGTGGCGGTTGAAACCGATGACCGGACCGGGCTTGCCACCCGGATTTCACCCATTCGCCTGGGAGGCAGACTGTCGCAGGCGGAGGTGCCTTTCTGGTAAAAGCCCACGAGCATGACAATAATTCTGCCTCGGCGACAAAAAATCTCTAGTGACCTTTCCCCCAGCCATGCTTAGTATCTTTTCCAGCGCCTCGAAATAAGAACTGAAGTCAGTGCCGCCCACAGGGTTGCGGTGGCACTCACAAAGTCGGCGGGGTCGTGATCAAGGGGAGGACGTCTTAGCTTGCCGTGGTGGAAAGGCCAGTATTTGTGCTGGGCTGCCATAGCCCGTTGGATTTCTTCTCCATAACGCTATTTCAGCCGGAAATCCGGCGCTTTTGGAGGAGTTACATGAAGAAAATATCAGTTCTATTCACGGCCGCTTTGCTTACCGGAACAGCCTTTGCCGCATCGGCCAAGGCGGGCGACGAGCTCACGGTCACATCATGGGGTGGCGCCTATTCCGACAGCCAGCGCAAGGCCTATTATGAGCCCTATAATGCGGCCGGCAACAAAATCACCGAAGCCGAATACAATGGCGAAGTGGCCAAGATCAAGGCGATGGTTGAAGCCAATGCCATTACTTGGGACGTGATCGATGTTGACTCGGCCACAGCGCTGCAGGGCTGTGCTGAAGGCGCTCTTGAAACCATCGACTGGGCCAAGCTCGGCCTCGACAAAGCCAAGTTCCTCGGTGCCGAAGTTTCGGAATGCTCGGTTCCAACCATCGTGTTCGGCACCGTGTTTGGCTACGATACCTCGAAGCTGGCCGAAGGCCCGACCTCGATCAACGATCTGTTCGATCTTGCCAAGTTCCCTGGCAAGCGCGGCCTGCAGAAGAACCCGACTGTGAACCTTGAATGGGCGCTGATTGCTGATGGCGTTGCTGCCAAGGATGTTTACACAACGCTTGCAACTCCTGAAGGGGTTGACCGTGCCTTCAAGAAGCTTGACACCATCAAGAGCGAAATTGTCTGGTGGGAAGCCGGTGCGCAGGCTCCTCAGCTTTTGGCTGATGGCCAGGTTGTTATGACATCCGCCTGGAACGGCCGCCTGCAAAAGCCAATCGATGTTGACGGGAAGCCTTTCAAGATCGTTTGGGATCATCAGGCGCTTGACTGGGATTTGTGGGCAATCACCAAGGGCACACCGAAGATGGAAGAAGCCTATCGCTTCGTCGCTTTCGCTTCCGGTGCTGGGCCTCAGGCTGAGCAGACCAAGTACATTGCTTACGGTCCTGCCAATGCTGACGCCATTCCGAACGTCGAACCGAAGACGCTGCCTAACCTTCCGACAGCGCCCGACAATCTGAAGACGGCGTGGAATCTCGACACGCAGTTCTGGGCTGATCATGGCGACGAGTTGAAAGAGCGTTTCAACGCCTGGATCGCAAAGTAAGTCATCGGGGGCGGGAGGCAACTTCCGCCTCGATTCTTTTCCGGTGATGGGGCATGGGCGATGACTGATGACGTGATGCGTACGGCGGACGGTACGCCTTTGAAAGTTAAATTGCGCCAGGCGGAGCGCCGCGAAGTGATGCGGGCGTTCATGCTCATTGCGCCTCTTTTCCTGTTCATTGTTATTTCGTTCCTGATTCCCATCATGGTCATGTTGAAGAATGCCTTCTATGATCCGGATATCGTCAACAACCTGCCGCAAACCACCGAACGGTTGCGCCAGTGGGACGGCAAAGCGCTTCCCAATGAAGAGGTGTTTGCGGCCTTTGCGGCTGACCTCAAGACTGCCAGCAAGGCAAAAACCGTGGCGCTGGTCGGGAAGCGCCTGAACTATGAAGTTCCCACCCTCAAATCCAAAGTGACGATCACTGCCCGGAAGCTCGAGAAGATTGAAACGGGGCCGTGGATGGAAGCTGTGACCGCCGCTGATCCAGTTTGGAAAGATGTGGGCACCTGGGCCGTGGTGAAACGGGCGGGCAGTGCCTTCACGCCCTATTACCTGCTGAGTGCTCTGGACCTGAGGCAAGGTGTGGATGGCGGCATTGAACGCACGCCCGAGAACCGGCGGATTTATTTGCAGGTGTTGGGGCGCACTTTGGGTATCAGTCTGCTGGTGACCTTGTGCACGCTTGTTCTCGGCTATCCGGTTGCCTTCATGCTGGCAACCTTGCCGCAGCGAACCGCCAGCATTCTGATGATTTTCGTATTGCTGCCGTTCTGGACATCGCTTCTGGTGCGCACGACCGCGTGGACCATTCTTTTGCAGGATGGCGGCGCCATGGCGCAGTTCCTCCACATCAGCGGCATCACCTGGATTGCCAACACACTCGGCCTTTTGGTAGGCGAACCGCAATTGTTCAAGACGCGCTTTGCCACCGTGCTGGCGATGACCCATATCCAGTTGCCGTTCACACTACTTCCAATTTACAGTGTGATGAAAACCATATCGCCGACTTACATGCGTGCGGCGAAATCATTGGGCGCTACGCCATTCCACGCTTTCCGCTCAGTGTATGTGCCCCAGACCATGCCGGGGGTGGCGGCAGGCTGCCTCCTCACCTTCATTCTAAGTCTCGGCTATTTCATTACACCGGCGCTGGTGGGCGGCGGGTCAGACAATATGATCGCCGGCTTCATCGATACGGCGATGAACAGCGAAGGCAACTGGGGCAAGTCATCCGCCCTTGGCTTCGTGCTGCTCACCGCCACGCTTTTCCTCTACTATGTTTACAACCGCCTCATCGGCATCGACAAAATGAAGCTGGGCTAGAACGCGATGGCATTGCCTCCCTACATGACAACTTCCGAAAAGGTCTCCTATTACGGACTGCGGATTTTCGTGGGCCTAGTCCTGCTGTTCCTGATTGCGCCAATCCTGGCCATCATGCCGCTGTCATTCAACTCCGAATCATTTTTCAGCTATCCGATGCCGGGGTTTTCCACTCGGTGGTACACCGGCGGAGTCGACGGCTTTTTTACAGATCCGAGGTGGACGGGCGCGTTGAAGCTTTCGGTCATCGTTGCCTTGGCCACAACATTTCTGGCGACATGCCTGGGAACCCTGGCGGCCCTTGGCCTGTCGCGCTCCAACATTCCGGGCCGGGCCGCAATCATGGCGGTGCTGATTTCGCCGATGATTGTTCCAGTCATCATTTCGGCAATCGGGCTGTTTTTCTTTTATGCCTATACGAACCTCAACGGCACGCTCATGGGTATCATTTTGGCGCACACCGCGCTGGCCACGCCTTTTGTGGTCATTACCGTGACAGCGACACTGATGAGCTTTGACCGCACCCTGATGCGGGCAGGAGCCTCGCTTGGCGGGGCGCCGCATACGGTGTTTTTCAAAGTGGTGCTGCCGCTCATTCTGCCGGGGGTTATTTCGGGAGCGCTTTTTGCCTTCGTCACGTCGTTTGACGAGGTGATTGTGATCCTGTTCATCGGCGGGCCGGAACAGCGCACCCTGCCGCGCCAGATGTTTGCCGGCATCCGCGAACAGATCAGCCCCACGATTACCGCTGCGGCAAGCGTGCTGATCGTGTTCTCAACGATCATGCTGGTGACGGTTGAGCTTCTGCGCCGCCGGGGCGAGCGCCTGCGCGGGATTAAAGCTTAAGCGCGGCGCTTGAAATGCATTGGCAAGGGCGTTGCCGTTTCAGCCAAGTTTGTTGGCTTTGCATAAGCCTTCATGAGATTTGCGGCACCGGGAAGATCATCAGCAGCAAGCGACTGGCCGATCTGGTTTGACATGTCGGTGAGGGTTGAAATGGATGCGAACAGGCGGCCGATGGGGGCTGTATCTGCCAAGCTGCGGACCTTTCGAAGGACGCTGGAACAGGCGCCAGCAAGGTTATCTTCACTCGTGAACGAGAACTCTTCGACCATACGCGACTTGATTGTCATTAACTCACACTCCACCAACTAAGCGGCTTAAGTTGACTTAAGCCCGTTAATGGCAGGTAAACGGAACGAGGATGGCTTGAATCTTCATGGCCGCCACGGCTATACCGCACAAGCATTACAGTTTCTTGAGGGTTTTATGGCGGGTCATTCACAATATAAGAACATCATGCACCGCAAGGGCAGGCAGGACAAACTCCGCTCCAACGCCTTTGCCAAGCTGGGACGCGAGATCACCGTTGCGACAAAGGCAGGGCTTCCGGACCCGGCCATGAATGCCCGCCTCAGGCTTGCGGTGCAGAATGCGCGGGCGGGAAACATGCCGTGGGACACGATCGAGCGGGCGATCAAAAAGGCTTCGGGCGTCGATGCGGAGAATTTCGACGCTATGCGCTATGAGGGCTATGGGCCGGGTGGGGTTGCCATCGTGGTGGAAGCGCTGACCAACAACCGCAACCGCACGGCCAGCAATGTGCGGGCCCTGTTCACCAAGTATGGCGGCAACATGGGGGAGACCGGTTCGGTGAGTTTCATGTTTTTGAGAGTTGGCGAGATTTCCTATCCGCTGCCCAAGGGCAGTGCTGATGCTTTGCTCGAAGCGGCGATAGATGCCGGGGCTGATGATGCGGTGAGCGACGAGACTGGCCATGTCATAACATGTTCGTTCGAAAACATTGGCGAAGTGTCGGCGAGTCTCGCAAAAAAGCTTGGCGATGCGGAAAGCGTGAAGGTCGTCTGGAAGCCGCAAACGCTCACGCCGCTTGATCAGGAAAAGGCTGAAACGCTTTTGAAGCTGGTTGATGCACTGGATGACGATGATGATGTGCAGAATGTCTTCAGCAATGCGGATATTTCTGATGAGGTGATGGCCAAGCTGGATGCCTAAGGTCCGCATCATCGGCATTGATCCCGGCCTGCGCAATACGGGCTGGGGCGTCATCGAGGCGGAAGGCACGTGGCTCTCCTATGTGGCCGATGGCAGTGTCCATTCGGAGGCGGATGCGCCACTCGCCACGCGTCTGCTGCAAATCCACACGCAGCTTGCAGAGATTTTGCAGCGCTATGTCCCGGATGAAGCGGCCATTGAAGAAACCTTCGTGAACAAGGATGCGCGGGCGACTTTGAAGTTAGGACAGGCCAGAGGGGCGGCTATGCTGGCTCCGGCGCTGGCTGGCATCAGCGTTGCCGAATATGCGCCCAATGTGGTGAAGAAATCCGTGGTGGGCGCCGGCCATGCGGAGAAGGACCAGGTGAAGCACATGGTCAAGGTGCTGCTGCCGCGGGCGGAGCTCAATTCGGCAGATTCCGTTGATGCGTTGGCCATCGCCATTTGCCACGCCCACCACCGCGGGGCGCAAACCCTGGCCAAGATTCTTGCGCGTTCTTGACTTGTTCCAATGGAATGCCTAGGCATGAAGTGGTGACTGGGCGAGGCTCGCGGGAATCATGATTGGGAAACTGAAAGGCCGTATTGACAGTTTCGGCACGGATTGGCTGATCATTGATGTGTCCGGAGTTGGCTATCATGTGTTCTGCTCTTCCAAGACTTTGGCGGCGCTGCCTTCGGTGGGCGAGTTTGCGGAGCTTCACACGGAGATGCTGGTGAGCCAGGATATGATCCGGCTGGTGGGCTTCGCCTCGGTGCTGGAACGTGAATGGTTCCGGCTTTTGCAGACTGTGCAGGGTGTAGGTACGCGCGTTGCGCTGGCCATCCTTTCCACCTTGTCGGCTTCCGAAATTGCCAATGCCATTGCCTTGCAGGACAAGCCGATGATCGGGCGCGCGCCCGGGGTTGGCAAGAAACTGGCGGAGCGCATTGTGCTGGAACTGAAAGACAAGGCGCCGGCGTTTACGGGCGCTGATGCAACGCTTGCCAAATTGCAGGCGGAGCTTGAGGGGCCGCGGCCAACCTCGGCATCGGATGCGGTGTCGGCTCTCGTCAATCTGGGCTACGGCCAAAGCCAGGCGGGCGCCGCCGTTGCCGCCGCCATGCGCAAGAACGGCGATGATCAGCCGACGGAGAAATTGATCCGGCAGGCGCTGAAGGAATTGGCGCTGCTATGAACCAACGTCTCATAGACCGCGAAGATAGGCCGGAAGATGGCTTGGATTCCCATGTGCGGCCGCAATCGCTGAATGAGTTTGTGGGGCAGACGAAGGTCAAGAAGAACCTGCGGGTGTTCATTGAGGCGGCGAAGGCGCGGGCGGAGGCGCTGGACCATGTGCTGTTTGCGGGGCCGCCGGGGTTGGGCAAGACGACGCTAGCGCAGATCATGGCGCGCGAGCTGGGCGTGAATTTTCGTGCGACGTCCGGCCCGGTGATTGCCAACGCCGGTGATCTTGCGGCTTTGCTCACCAATCTGGAAGACCGAGACATTCTGTTCATCGATGAAATTCACCGTCTTTCTCCAGCGGTGGAAGAAATTCTTTATCCCGCCATGGAGGATTACCAGCTTGATCTGATCATCGGCGAAGGGCCGGCGGCGCGTTCGGTGCGCATTGATCTGGCAAAGTTTACGCTCATTGGGGCCACGACGCGCACGGGGTTACTGACCACGCCGTTGCGCGACCGGTTTGGCATTCCGATCCGCCTCGATTTTTATACGGATGAAGAATTGCTGGATATCGTGAAGCGTGGCTCGCGGGTGATGAAGGTGGCGATCACGGAAGATGGCGCCCATGAAATTGCCAAGCGTTCGCGGGGCACGCCGCGCATTGCCGGGAGGCTTTTGCGGCGGGTGCGGGATTTTGCTTCCGTCTCGGGTGACGCGCGCATTGATGCGGGCTCGGCGGACCGGGCGCTGGGCAATCTTGATGTGGATAAGCGCGGGCTTGATGCGCTGGACCATCGCTACCTCAACTGCATCGCCGTTAATTTCGGTGGCGGGCCGGTGGGCATCGATACGATTGCCGCCTCGCTTTCGGAGGCGCGGGATGCGATCGAAGATATTGTCGAGCCCTATCTGCTGCAGATCGGCTTTCTCAACCGCACATCGCGGGGGCGGCTTTTGACGCCGCATGCCTTCAAGCATATGGGATTGCCCACGCCGCAGCGGGCCGAGATCACGCAAGGTATTTTGCCTTTGGAAGACATGAATGACTGAACGCTGGCCTGATCTCGCAGGGCGCATCGCGGGCAAGGCGCATGTCCTGCCCATCCGGGTTTATTACGAGGACACGGATTTTTCCGGCGCGGTGTACCACGCGAACTACCTGAAATTCTGCGAGCGGGCCCGGTCGGACTGTTTGCGGCTGCTCGATATCCATCACAGTGAGCTTCAGGGCACGGCGGGTTTTGTGGTGCGCCGCATGGTATGTGATTTTCTGAAGCCGGCGCTGATCGACAACCTGCTGGAAGTGGAGACGCGTTTTGGTGAATTTGGCGGAGCGCGGATGGAGCTCAGGCAATCCGTGAAGCGTTCCGGGGAAGCGTTGTTTGAGGCGCAAGTGACGGTTGTGCTGGTGGACGGGCAGGGCAAGCCGAAGCGGTTGCCTCCGGAGATGACAAAAACGTTTCTTTCCCTTGTCGAATCAAAGAAGTAACAAAAACTTAACCATAAGACCTTCATTTGGGGTAAGGCGCGCCAAACCAGGTGCGGCCCTGCGGCCGATTCTCCCAAAAACTCGCGAATCGCCGCAGTTTCGACAGATTTAACCTGTTTCAGAACGCCACCCCCGAAAGGGGGTATGGAGTTCAGGGACGGATTCCGGGGAAGTGGGAAGTGGCATGGATCCAGTCGTAGTGAGTGCGGTAGCGCAACCGGGGCAAATTTCGCTCTGGCATTTGATCATGCAGGCCAGCTGGCCTGTGTTCCTCGTCATGGTGGGCCTGGCCGTTGCTTCGGTGTGGTGCTGGGCGGTTATCATCGAGAAATACTTCGCGGTGCGCCGGATGAATTCGGCCAATGACCGGTTCGAGCAAAGCTTCTGGTCGGGCCAATCCCTTGAAGACCTTTATTTGGCCCTAGGAACGCGCAGCAACCTGGGCCTCTCGGCCATTTTCATGGCGGCCATGCGCGAATGGAAGCGCAGCCAAGACTCGGCCCTGCGGGCAGGCTTCCAGGGCGTGCAGAAGCGCATTGAAAAAGTTGTCGATGTGCAGATTCAGAAGGAAATGAGCACGATTGAATCGCGCCTCCTGTTTCTTGCGACAACGGGTGCGGCGGCGCCCTTTATCGGGTTGTTCGGCACGGTCTGGGGCATCATGACATCGTTCCAGGCCATTGCCAATTCGCAGAACACCAATCTCGCCGTGGTGGCGCCAGGCATCGCGGAAGCCCTGTTTGCCACGGCCATCGGCCTTGTGGCTGCCATACCAGCGACAATTTTTTACAACATGTTTTCAGCCGATGCGGGCCGGATCGGCATGCGTCTGGAAAACTTTGCTGATGAATTCTCGGCGATTATTTCGCGTCAGCTGGATGAGCGGGTTTAAGCATGGCAGCAGCTTCAGGCGGAGCCAAAGGCGGATATCAGCGGCGCAATTCCAGGCGGCGCCAATCGGCCGGCGTGATGAGCGAGATCAACGTGACGCCGCTTGTGGACGTGATGCTTGTTCTGCTGATCGTGTTCATGGTAGCGGCGCCCCTGATGACGGTGGGGGTGCCTATCGAGCTGCCCAAGACGGAAGCCAAGCAGATGGACAGCAGCGTCGAGCCGCTCACCATTACAGTACAGGCCGACAGAACCATTTTTCTGCAGGAAACCCAGATACCACTTGAGGAGCTGCAGCCGAAGCTTCAGGCCATTGCCAAGAACGGCTATGAGGAACAGATATTCGTGCGGGCTGACACAAATGTCAGTTATGGCTCGGTCATGGAAGTGATGGGCCTGCTCAACGGGGCGGGCTACCGCAAGATTGGCCTGGTCACGGGCAATATCGAGAAGAAGGCAGGAACTTCAAACTAGACATGCGCACGAGCTTGATCACATCACTGGTATTGCACGGTTCGATTCTTGTCGCGGCCCTCGTGGTCTTGCCCAACCCCGACAAATACAAGGTGCAGCCGCAGGACGCGATTCAGGTTGATATCTCCCAGATCAGCGATGAGTCAAAGCGCAAGGCTACCTCCAAGGCTGCTGAAAAGCCCATCGAGAAAGCCGCGCCAAAAAAAGTTGAAGAAGTGAAGAAGGTTGAGCCGGCGCCCAAGGTGGATGAAAAAATAAAGACCGCCGTCAAGGAACCGGCAGCCGAGCCGCCGCCGCCCGCGCCCAAAGTTGAAGAGCCAAAAAAAGAAGAGCCGAAGCCGCTTGATCCGGATCCACTGAAGGACCTCCTCAAGAAGGTTGAGGAAGAGCCAAAGCCGGAAGAGGAAGTGAAGAAGGCGGAAGTGAAACCGGCGAAGAAGCCGGAAGAGAAGAAGCCAAAAAAGAAAAAGCCGGAACTCAATACGGACGACATCGCAGCCTTCCTCAACAAGACGGATGATGAGAAGACTGCGCCGCAGCAAACGGCAGACCTTGCCGCATTGCCGGAATTGGGAGATGCCGAGGTTCAGGGTACGGATGATGCCATGGCCGCAACCCTCATTGACGCGCTGCGCCAGAAACTTGCCGGCTGCTGGTCGGTGCCGCCAGGTGCGCGTGAAGCAAACATAACTGTCAAAATCCGCTTTTTCCTCACGCCTGACGGCTCCGTTTCCGGCTATCCGGAAGTCTTGAATGGCAGCGGCGACCCACTTTTTGCAACGACAGCGCAGTCGGCGATTTCGGCAGTCATGGAATGCCAGCGCTATGATTTCATGCCGCCCGACCGCTACGACCTGTGGAAAGACATCACCGTCAACTTCAATCCAAACATGATGTTTGGAACATAAGCCCCATGGAAATTTCAATGACCAATTCTGTCCGCCTTGCGCCCATGAGAAATTTTCTTGTGATGCTTTCATTCCTCGTTCTGGCCCTTATGCCGCGAACCAGCTACGCGCTGGAAGTGGACGTATCCGGCGGGCGCATTAATCCACTACCTATCGCCATCACGCCTTTCCTGGTGGGCGGCGGGGCGGAGGAGGCGGGGGCAACCCTGGGAGAGGTGATCAGCAACAACCTGGGCCGCTCCGGCTATTTCGAGCCGCTGCCGCAGAATTCCTTCATCGAGCAGATCACGGATTTCAACCAGGAGCCGCGTTTTGCCGACTGGCGGCAGATTCAGGCCAAGGCCCTGGTGACCGGCCAGGTCTATGTGGATGGCGGAAAAATCCGGGTCGAATTTAAGCTGTTTGACGTCAACTCGCAGCAGCAGATTGCGGCCCAGCAGTTTTCCACCTCGCCGAAGAATCTGCGGCGCATCGGGCATTTGACCTCAGACGTGATTTACAAGGCGCTCACCGGCATCGACGGCTATTTCGACACCCAGATTGTTTTTGTCGACGAGACCGGCGCCAAGGACCAGCGCGTGAAGAAACTGGCTGTCATGGACCAGGACGGGTTCAATGTCCGCATTCTGACGGACGGCTCGGAGCTTGTGGTCACGCCGCGCTTTTCGCCGAACAGCCAGGAAATCACCTACATGTCGATAGGCCAGGGAACGCCCCGGGTCTATCTGTTCAACATCGTGACCCGGCAGAAGGAGATTGTCGGCGAATTCGCCAACATGAGCTTTGCGCCGCGCTATTCGCCCGATGGCCAGCGGGTGATCATGAGCCTTTTGACGACGGACGGGCGCAATTCCAACATCTATGAAATGGACTTGCGGTCCCGCCAGCTTCGCCAACTCACCAATACACCGGCGATCAACACTGGTCCCAGCTATGCGCCCGATGGCAGCCAGATCACCTTTGAATCTGACCGCGGCGGCACCCAGCAGATCTATGTGATGGGGGTCGACGGCTCTGGGCAGAACCGCATCAGCTTCGGAAACGGGCGCTATTCAACGCCGGTGTGGGCGCCGGACGGGCAATACATCGCTTTCACAAAACAGGCGGGCGGAAGATTTGCCATCGGCGTGATGAAGCCCGACGGCTCTGGTGAGAGAATATTAACCGAAGGCTACCATAACGAAGGGCCAACGTGGGCGCCAAACGGCCGCGTACTCATGTTCTTCCGGGATA
>JBBQNU010000023.1:0-25898 GCA_038330285.1 Hyphomicrobiales bacterium
TGTGCTGACGGATAGGGTTGAAAAGCTGTACCACCGCGTCGAAATCCTTCGGGTCCGTCGTATTTGGATCAAGCCCCAGGTAGGCCAGCGCCATGGGAATCACGTCACCAGGGCTTTCCAGAATGGAAATGCCGCAGTCGGCAAGCTTGGCGGCATTTTCGGGCTTAAAGAGGATGTCGAGGGTGGTGAAATCTGCGTCCGGGATGCGCTGCTTCACCATGTCTACGTTAAAGGTCATGCCGACAGTGCCCCACATGTAGGGGACGCCATAGTCGTTGCCGGGGTCCCAGCCTTCCGCAGTTTTCAGGCTCAGCGGATCAAGATTGCCCCAATTGGTCAATTTTGAGCGGTCAAGCGGCTGATAGACCTTTGCTTCTATAAATCGTTCGAGGTTGGACCCGGCCTGAATTACCACGTCGAAATCGTCCCCGCTGGCCAGCATCTTGGCTTCCATGGCTTCCGTGGAGTCATAGAGGTAATAGGTGACCTGAATGCCGGTGGCGGTTTGAAAGTCTTCAATCGTCGTCTCTCCGATATAATCGGTCCAGTTATAGACGTTGAGGACTGCTTCTTCCTGGGCGTGGGCCCGGCTTATGTAGGGCATGGCCAGGGCGGCACTTGCCATCAGGCCTAAAGTTGATCTGCGCGTCAGTAATTTCGACATCTGTAGCTACCTCTTTTCCTCACTTTAGCGGGGACGTCCTGAGGTAGTTCTACGAAATAGGTTCAAATTTTACTTAATGTCCGATTAGAGGCCATGTGAAAATCCTTTTAAAGGTCCCGTTTAGAGTGCTCGCGATTGACCGCCGGTGGGCAGCCGGCAATTCCGCTGTCCTCAAACCGCCCCGCCCCTGAAACTAACTAAGCGTTCCATGGCCGCACCGGTGCGCGAACCGACGCCTTCCAAAGATCGAAGGGCCGGGGGCGGCCCGCTCCATGCTCGGGGGACATGAGCAAAGAGCGGGCCGAAGCTCGCGCAGGTGAAGCGCGAGGCGACCTTAAATTTCACACTTCAGCAGCTTGATTGCCTCGCTGTTCGCCAGGCCGCCGCCGATGCGCTTGTAGGCGTAGAACAACACATTGGGCTTTGACGTGAACGGATCGCGCAGCATCCGGATGCCATTCTTCTCGATGATCTTGTAAGCCTTCTTCCAGTTGCCGAAGGCGATGGGGTAGGTGTTAGTGCCAAGGTCGGGCATGTATTCGTCGATCTCGACCGGATAGCCCAGCAGCGACGCGGGCTCTCCTGCTACAAGTCCAGGCTGCCACATGTAGCTATCGATTGTGGCACCTATCTTGAACTTTCGCACCACGTTCGCCGTGTTGCTGTTCATGATCCAGGCGACGCCGTCGCCTTGGCGGTACGGTGCTCGGAGCGCGTAAACCATGTCGATCAACTTATCGCCGGTCGTCGCGACCGTTGTGCCGAAGCTGGATGCCGCGCCAGTTTTGACATACTGGATTTCGCCAAAGGCCCGGGTTGCATCGGTGGTAGTCACGTTGGTATGGGTCAGGAAGCCGCGGGGTTTTGCAACACCGTCGCCGTTGATGAAGGCATCGCCTTCGGTGCGGCCAAACTTGTCGCCGATCTTGCCTTCGACCCAGCCGCCGATATCGAAACTGGAATCATCCAGGAGGCGCTGCGTGACGGTCTGCAGGGCGTAGATTTCCTGGACCGGGATGCTGATTTTCCCGATCTGTGGCGTTGTGGTAGCGGGCCTGGCGCTGGTTTCACCGACCCAACTGGCGCCGGCCTCATTGAAGTCCACAACCTCTTCCCAGCGGTCGCCTGCATCGATTGTGATGCGGTCTGCCAGGCGGGCAATGACGGACTGATCCCAAATCTTTTGAGTCATGCCGGCCGACATGACCGGCAGGACTGTGTAGCCGCCATCCGGATCGGAACCGGCAGAGAGGGCCTTCAGTTCGGTTTCATCGCCGGTGCGGATGAAGGCTGCGATGGCCTTACGCTCGGGCTTGGGATCGGGCTTGCCATCGGCTGTGCCGAGGCCTTTACGCCCCAGTCGGAGCTCGAGATCTTCCAACTCCTTGCGGAGGTTCTTCTGCTCGTCGCTCACGCCGGTGAACAGTTTCTTGTTTTCGTCGTGATAGGCGCCGAACTGTTTCACAACCTTTTCGAGGGTCGCGGCATCATCTTCGCCGCTTTTGGTTTCGAGAGGGATGCATTTGTCCCAGGTGCTTTTGAGGTAGTGTTTCACTTTTGGATCCTTTCAAGTTCGGCCGTCGCCGCTTTCACGGTGGCCAGGAGTTGATCGTTTTCAGGGAGGAGGTCGGCGATCCCTTTCATGCCGCCGGCGACGAACGCCTTGGCCTGGGACCGGGAGAGGCCTGCATCTCGCAGGAATTTTTCGACGTCGCGCTCGATCCCGAGGCCTTTGGCTTCGGTGATCCGTGCTTGGGGGTTCATGGCGAAGGTCACGAGGGAGATTTCCCAGAGTTCCAGTTTCTTGAGGCGGCGCACGCCGGTCTGCCGGTCGATATCCGCTTCCTTGGTCTGGAAGCCTATGGAGAGGCCCTTGAGGGATTTACCGAGCAGGAGCGAACGGGCTTCTTGGCCGGCTTTCACATCGAGGTTGATCTTGCCGCGCACCAGAAGGCCTTTGGAGTCCTCCGAAACGCCATGCCAGGTGCCGATCGGCTGATCGGGCTGATGCTGCCAAAGCATGGCCGGAGCCGTGCCATTGGCCTTATGCCGGGCAAGTGATTCCTGAAACGCGCCCTTGACGACAATATCGCCGCCCTGGTCCACGTTTCCGAAGATCGAGCCATAGCCTTCGATCTCGCCTGCAGCATCGCCGCGGGCAAGTTTCAATTCCATCGGAACGCCGTGAAGCGTTGTGGAAGGCAGGTCTTTTCGTTCGATTGCGCTGGTCATTTTGCGCGCACCTCTGCTGTCAACTGTCGATGATCTCGTGTGATCTTCGAAGCCAGCATCGCGCTGGAGCGAGGATGCGGGGCCCTGCATCTCGCAGGAACCAGCGAGGGAAATATAATCGAACCTTGAGTCGCGCGCAAGATCAATTCATTCCCCGGTGAATCTCGGCGACGATTTCGGGATGCTCGGTGCGCAGATGTTCCAGCCCTTCTTCCAGGACACCGTGCGCGGCGCGTGGTCCGGCGAGTTCGGTGAGCACCGCTTCCCCGGCCATGATCATCGCCACGGCAAAGCTCACCGGATGGATGCCTCGTTCGGTGTGGCTTTCTAGGGCGATATCAACCAGGGGGCTCACCAATTGCCCGGCTGCGTGAATGGCCTCGCGGTTGGATTCTTTGTCAAACATGGTGTTTTCCTTTCTGCATAGCGGACGGTAAATACCTCTCTTCACGGGCGCTAAAAACCTCGCCAAGCGGGAATTTGAAAATGGGAGTTCTGCCCGTTTTGATTGGGCGAAACGCCGAAATACAGCGAAAATCCAAAAATCGGGGATTTGTACATAAATTCGGGAATATGACCGTGTTTTCTGCCCGGGAAAAAAATTCTCCGAGTTCTGGGGGCGCGGGTGCGGCGTCGGGCCGATCCTGGAAGATCTGAAGGCCGGGGTCACTCAAAGTATTTGTCTCCTGGGTGCTTGCTGCCGCCAAGGTTCGGAACCGTGAGGCGGGCCCGAGCGACGGGCGTCAGCGCAAACTCACTGGCAAACTTCACCATGGATGCTGCGGCCGCGTTGGCGATGCCCAATAGAGGGTTTTGAATGAGGTTATTCTTCGCCGATCTCACCAAAAGACTGTTGGTGGCGTCACGCTCTGCCAGTTTATTTAGCGCCTCGTGCGCGTGTTTCCAGGTGGCATATGCTTGGCAGTAAGCACCTAGGGTTCCAGTGTCGAGTTCGGAAAGAAGGCGCAACGCGTAGAGCATGGGTGCGACGCGGTTCCATTCGGCTTTGGCGTCCTCACTCAGGAAAGCGGGAGCCGATGGCAGTGAAGGCGTTGGCTCGACGCGCTCCGCCTTGATGGGCCTTTTGCCGCGATTGCCGGTCACGAGTTTCAGGTGGGCTGGAAGGGGTTTACGTCCGCGCATGGCGAGTTCCTTTGGTTGGTTGATAGGTCGGTTGAATTTCGCGGTATTGCGTGTGTATCCCCAGCGCCGGTCCGCTGAAACGGGATGTGGGCAAGAAGCAGGCCCCGCCGGGAGTTCTTACAAATCGAACAACTCAGAACGTTAATCTGCAAACGCGCGAAATTATGAGCCACACCGGTCCGCAAGTCGGCATCACGCCATGATTGTTTGGCCCCGGTCATGCTCCCTCCAATTCATCAGCCAGGCGCCTCAGCAAGCGCGCTGTGGCCTGTGTGCTGGCGTCCTGGCCCACTGTCACGCTGAGGGCCGGCAGCTTCACCGCTGATGGCAATGAGCCTTCACGACGCTCAATGTGGCCATCGCGGTCGAGGGTGTAGGTCCAATGGCTGGTGAAGGTCATTTTGATTCTCCTTTTTTCTCCACCTTCACCCCCACCTTGTTCGAAAGTGTCATTCCCCACACCCGCACCCTCTACCCCCCTAAAGGGGGGATAGAGGTGGGGCGGGGTAATTTCAGGGGGTTGCGCACCCCCACTTCCGCACATTTCCGCACCATGTATTTTCAAAGTGGAGAAGCTCACTGATTTGCCCATTGTCCAACCTCCAAAATTGGTCTGGTTTTTCCCTTTTCGTCCTTCGACTCACTGACCCTGAGCGCGCCGCTCATGAGCCAAATGTTGACCATGGACTTGATCCTGTCCTTGTGAGTTTGGTCATCGGCATTGAGATCCAGCAGTTCAGCTATGGCATGCCCGACCCAGTTATTTGACTGGACGTTGACGCGATATCCCTTGCCATCGATGGCTTTCTGAACAGCGTACAAGTCTGCGACGGTCATGTCGGCAAGCGGGTCTGGCCATTTCCATTCTTCGATTACCCCAACGCTGTCGCCGTTGGGTAGTTCATGGGAGACGATCTTGCGCCAGGAGGTTTGCTGCGCAGGCGGTGCCAGGTTGGCCTTGCCATTATCAACCCTGAAATACTGCCGGTGGTTCTCGACCTCGGCCTTTCGGCCCTCCTCTTCCGTCATGCGGTTTAGAACGCGCGCAGAGCGGGCTGCAGCAAGCATTGCGCTTGCTCCGCGACCATCCTCCACCGTGAACTCTCCCTGGCCTGCAATGCCCTTGCGAACGTGGTGGAAGAGGCCTCCAGCGGTATTGGTCTTCTCGGCTATCTTGGCCCATTGTCGCATCGCCTGGTCCACAGCGGTGTTGCTGTTTTCATTGACCTGGTGAGTGAGAACGAATGGATCCGCGATGAACATGTCTATTTCATTTGCTCGGATTGTCTCGACTATCGCTTCAACTTGAGGCTCGGCCACCTCGATCCCTTCGCTGGCCTCCCTCACCAGCACCATGGGCATGTCCCGGCCGGAATCCACAAAGAGGCGGCCGACAATATCGGCCTCGGTAATGTGGTGGTATCGACACGCGGCGATGATTCGGCGTTGCATTTCTTCGAATGGGTCTTCGCCGTTCCATATCCAGACCTTGCAGGGCTCGTGGACCGTTTCGCCGAGCAGTGGACGGCCGGTGCACATTGCAAGAGCCTCGACAATTGAGAGGGACGATTTACCCATGCCACCCGGTGCGACGGTGACGCCTACGAATTGGCGGATGTAGTGGCGACCATAGACCCACCGGCGTTTTGGTATGGTTGCCGGATCTTGCCAGGCAAAGGGCGTGGCTCGAATATCGGGTTTGATACTGAAGCTGGACAGTCTCGCGGAGTGCCGGGCCGTACCATTTGGGGGACGAGCGCCATCAAACGCTTTCGAAACTCGCCAGCGCTTTTCCAGCTCCACTTCGTCTCCTGCATCTTCGTTGAGGAAGCAGAAGTTCTGAAATTCGAAAGTGTTGTTGAGTTTGGCTTCCTGAAAAGTTTCCCTGCTCATGTCAGCACCTCCACCCTCAAGCAGGCGTCGACCTTGTAAATCCTGCTTGTCAGCCATGCGCTGGCATGAGTTGCGCTGGGGACGTCCTGGCGCAATGCTGCCCTTTCAGACTCTCCCCTTGTGATCAGAGGATCTGTAAAACTTGCCTTCGCGCTGGGTTGCTCTAGCGCGAGGGCTTTTCGTTTCTGGCTAGCTGCGCTATAGTCAGCGGTGGAAGCTGTGGAGCTTTCATTCTCTCTCTTCGCGCCTGCCTCGGTGTCAGCCTTGGCGGGCGCTCCTGTTTCGGGGGGCTTGTGCCGACTCTTGTGCGGCAGGTGTGTGCCGATCGTTCCAGTTTGTCCTGTTTGTCTAGGACCGTAAAAGAACGATTCTATGCGGGTAAGTTGGCTGGGGCGGGAGGGATCGAACCTCCGTATGGCGGAATCAAAATCCGCTGCCTTACCGCTTGGCGACGCCCCAAACGCTGCCCCCTATAGCTGAGCCACCCTGCCCCCGCAACAACTTGCGCGCGGAATCTCCTGTGACTATAGGCTTGCCACAAATGTCGGAGTGTGGCGCAGTCTGGTAGCGCACCTGCTTGCGGGGCAGAGTTCAAAATCGGCCTGCAACATCCAAATTTCCCAATTATTTCAATTCTCTTTTCTCTTTCCATTTCTGGCCGCCGAATGGCGTTCTGGTACCATTCCGGCAGTCATGCCCTCCATGCCCCGGGCGATATCATCGCCAAGAACATGGGCATAACGGAGGTTTGACTTGATATCGCTGCGGGCCAGGGGTGCATTTCGCAACATATCTCCCCCTCCTATATGCCGCTGGCGAAGACGGGAATGACCAAGACTTGAATTCAACAGCGTTGGCGCGGGTGCAGCGCGTGCCATTCTCGAGGCCAGCGGAAAAAATCTCTCCAACGCAGAGGAAGGAGTTGTTCGCGGAAAGCTATATTTTCGCGGTCATCAAGCCTATTTTCTTCGGTTCACTGCACACATAGCGCACACGGAACGATGGGTCACTGCACATGCTCTTTATAGCCCGGCCCCTCCTCGCTTCTCAACTGGAAAAGCCGTGAATATGCGGGATCAGGAACTCGGCTCGCCACTAAACCGATAACCGATACCGGATTCAGTAAGGATAAGTATGGGATCAGCTGCATCGGGTTCAATCTTCTGACGCAATTGGCCGATCAAGACGCGAAGATACTGAACATCGTGAGTATGAGCTGGACCCCAAACGGCACCAAGTATTTGTCGATGGGTCAGGACGCGGTCCGCATTCTTGACGAGAAGCAATAACAGATCAAATTCCTTTGGCGTTACATGAATTGAGTTCCCATCCTTCTCCACTAAATGCTTCAGCGTATCAATAACCATCCCACCAGCGCGGTAAACGCTCGCGACACTGTCAATTTGCTGCCGGTTGCGAAGACTGGCCCGGATTCGCGCCATCAGTTCACCAATGCCGAAGGGTTTGTTCACATAATCATCGGCACCGAGGTCGAGCGAGTCGATCTTTTCGGATTCCCGGTCGCGGGCCGAAAGCACAATGATCGGTACCTTCGACCAGGCGCGGATTTCCCGGATGACGTCCTTGCCGTCCTTGTCAGGAAGCCCGAGATCGAGGACGATCACGTCCGGCGCCATGGTGGCGGCCTGGTTAACGGCTTCTGCCCCGGTGGCGGCGGTGATGACGTCAAAATCGCCCGCCGTGAGGCCTGGCTGCAGAAAACGCAGAATTTGCGGTTCATCATCAACAACGAGCACACGCGGTTTTTTCATGGGGATGCCACCTTTGGAAAGCGCACAACAAGGCGTGTGCCACGCCGCTTCGAAACCGGGCTTTCGGCCTGGATGCTGCCGCCCATGGCATTAGCAATGCCGCGGCAGATGGCAAGCCCCAAGCCGGTGCCGGGAGAGCGCCCGTCGCCGCCCTTGACCCGGTAGAATTTTTCGAAGATCCGTTCCAACTCGTCCTGTGCAATGCCGGGCCCCTCATCCGCAACGCGCAAAACGATCTGGCCCGCTTCTTCGGTAACGGAAACCGCTGTGGGGCTTTCCGCAGGTGAATACTTATGGGCATTGTCCAGCAGATTGAAGACAAGCTGCTCCAGCAGTGCCGCATCACCCGCCACCGGCGGGACGGCTGGCGCGATCTTGGTGACAATTTCCCGCTGCGGCCAGGTCTGGCGCGCGCGTCTTACGGCTGCCGCCACGACATCGGCCACATCGACCGGCTCCTTCCCAAGCTTTACCGCACCGCCTTCAATTTTTGTCATATCGAGAAGATTGGCCACAAAGCGCGAAAGGCGGCTTGCCTCCTCTTCGATATTGGCGAGAAGGTCATCGCGCACCGGCTTGGTCATTTTTTTATCGAGACTGCGCAAGGTGGTAACCGAGCCTACGATTGATGACAGGGGCGTTCTCAGGTCATGGGAAATCGACGAGAGCAAGGCCGAGCGCAGTTTCTCGCCCTCGGCGCTGGCGCGGGCATCGGCGGCCTCATCCGCCAGAATCGTGCGCTCCAAGGCAGTCGATACCTGGTCCATGAGCGCTTCGATCATGCGCTGGGCTTCGGCTGAAAGCTTGGCTTCGCCCGGCCTGATGCCGACAACTCCGGCGATGCCGTGCGGAGTTTTCAGCGGGTAATACTGAAAGCGCGCGTTGGGCAAGGTTTCGGAATTCCATCCCGCGATCTCGCCATGATTGAATGACCAGCGCGCGGCGGTCCAGTCGGCAGGCCCCAAATGATCCTCAGGCGGCATGCCGGCCATGATCGCAAGTTCGCCCTCCTTCTGGAGCAGGACAATGGATTGGCCTTTGGCGGTGGCCGCTGCCTGGGTTGCGACAATCCACATAAGGTCGTCGATCTTTACGCTTGCCGAGAGCTTGCGCGAGAGATCGAACAGCGTTTCAACCTGTTTGACGCGGATAAGGGCCGCAATCGATTGCTCGCGCACACGGCCCGCGAGGCCACCCGTCAGGATGGCCACCAAAAGAAAAACGAAGAGCGCCAGCAATTCATGGGGGCTGGCGATGGTGAAGGTGTGAAGCGGGCTGATGAAGAAAAAATTGTAAGCCAGGAATGAAAGACCGGCCGCAATCACGGCGCTCCAGGTGCCAAAAGTGATCGCGCAGAAGAGAACTGCTGCCAAAAAGATCATGGACAGATTTGGAAGTCTCAGAAAGTAGCTGGCGACAAGGCCTAATAAGACAGCGCCTGAAACTGCAATTGGCGCCGCTGCTACACCACCCAACTCAATCCGGGGCCGGCGGAGCCGGATCGGCATTGATGAGGGCTGTTCATCGGTGATGATATGAACCGAAACGCCATAGGCCTGACGCAAGATTTCGTCGGAAAGAGAGCGCCCGAAAAAGCGTTTTAGAAACCCTGTCCTTGAGCGGCCCATGATGATCTGGGTAATGTTTTCCTGGGCGGCATAGCGCAGCACTTCAGTTGGCAAGTCCTTTGCGGTGAGGCGCGACACCTCCGCCCCAAGCCGCGCCGCCAGGGCAAGATTGCTGTCAACCCGCTTCATTTTTTCCGTATCAAGGGAACCCTCGGCAGGTCGTGAGGCATGGACTGCAACCCAAGTGGCATTCAATGCGCCTGCTATCCGCGCCGTCTGGCGCACCACGCGCTCCGAGAAATCATCGCTGCCCACGCAAACGAGGATGCGGTCCGTCGTTGGCCACGGCCCTTCGATGGCATGCTGGCGCAGGTAGTCAACCATCTGGTCATCAACGCGCTGGGCGGTGCGCCGCAGCGCCAGTTCGCGCAAGGCAGTGAGGTTTCCAGCCTGCAGGAAATTGTCGGCGGCTCTTCGGGCATTGTCGGGAAGATAGACCTTGCCTTCCTTGAGGCGCTGGATCAATTCATCGGGGGTGATGTCCACCATCACCACGTCGGCTGCTTCCTCCACAACCGTATCCGGCACCAGTTCGCGAACCTTGACACCGGTGATGGTCGAGACAACATCGGAGAGGCTTTCGATGTGCTGGATGTTGAGTGCGGTCCAAACATTGATGCCAGCATCGAGAAGCTCCTCGACGTCCTGGTAGCGTTTGGGATGGCGGGATTCCGGCGCATTGGTATGGGCCAGTTCGTCAACAATGATGAGTTGCGGCTTGCGGGCCAGCGCCGCATCCAGATCGAATTCCAGCAGCGCGTGGCCGCGATAGGTCATTGTCTTGCGCGGCAGGACTTCGAGATCGGTCAGCAGTGCTGCGGTTTCCGAACGCCCGTGGGTCTCCACAACGCCGATGACGACATCCTTGCCTTCACCCTTGAGGCGCTGCGCGCCCGACAGCATGGCATAGGTCTTGCCGACACCCGGTGATGCACCAATGAATATTTTGAGCTTGCCGCGCTTCTCTTTCGCGGCAAGCTCCAGAAGGGCGTCCGGTGAGGGACGCCTATCGCCAGTTTCAGCCATTGGGCGCGGAGCTTAAACCATCCAGCGCGGTGTTGAGTAGCAAAACATTAACGCGGGGCTCGCCGAACAGGCCTGCCACAGGCCAGCTAACCTGGGCATCAACGAGCGTCTTTACCTGGTCTTTGCCAAGCCCACGGGCCTTGGCCACACGGGCCACCTGAAGCAGCGCGAATGCCGGTGAAATGTCGGGATCAAGCCCGCTGCCCGAAGCGGTCACGGCATCGGCTGGCAACTGTACGGTTGAAGCCAGCCCGCGCAATCTTTCGGCATCGGCCTTGATGCGGTCCATGAGTTTTTGGGAGGTTGGCCCCAGGTTCGAGCCCGAAGATGCGGCGGCGTTGTAGCCATCACCGGCAGCGGACGGCCTGCCCCAGAAATACTTGTCGGAGGTCCAGGCCTGACCGATCAAGGTGGAGCCAATAACCGTGTTATCCTTGAGAGCTAGGCTGCCATTGGCAGTGCCCGGCAGGAGTAACTGTCCAAGGCCCGTCAACGCAAGGGGATAGGCAGCGCCGGTCAGGAAAGTCATGATGGCGAGCATGAAAATGGCGGGGCGAAGATGGGCAAGCATGGTCTTTCTCCTCAGGCAAGGTGCAGGGCGGCAACAATGAGATCAATGATCTTGATGCCGATGAATGGAACGATTAGTCCGCCAAGCCCATAGATCAGAAGATTCCGGCGCAGCACCGCCGAAGCGCCTACGGGGCGGTAGGTGATGCCTTTCAGGGCCAGAGGGATCAGCGCGATGATGATGAGGGCGTTAAAGATGATGGCCGAGAGAATTGCGCTCTGCGGCGAGGCAAGCTGCATCACGTTGAGGGCGCCTAGCTCCGGATAGGTCACAACAAAGAGCGCCGGGATGATGGCGAAATATTTGGCTACATCATTGGCGATTGAGAAGGTGGTGAGCGAACCGCGCGTCATCAGCAGTTGCTTGCCAATCTCTACGATCTCAATGAGCTTGGTCGGGTTTGAGTCGAGATCAACCATGTTTCCCGCTTCGCGCGCGGCCTGCGTGCCGGATTGCATGGTCACACCAACATCAGCCTGGGCGAGTGCGGGCGCATCATTGGTGCCGTCGCCGCACATGGCGATCATGCGGCCCTTTTTCTGCTCCGAGCGGATGTAGCTCAGCTTGTCTTCCGGCGTGGCTTCGGCGATGAAATCATCAACGCCGGCTTCGGACGCTATGGTTGCCGCGGTCACCGGATTATCGCCGGTCACCATCACGGTGCGAATGCCCATGGCGCGCAGCGCGCTGAAGCGCTGCTTGATGTCGGGCTTCACCACGTCCTTCAGATGAATGACGCCAACAAGCTGTCCGTTCTCGGCAACGCCCAAGGGTGTGCCACCGGTGCGCGAGATGCGGTCAACAGCTTCACGGAAAGCCGCAGGCGCAGAATCGAGCTTCATTCCAACATGCTTAAGTATGGCATCAACGGCGCCTTTACGAAGCTTGCGGCCATCGACATCGATACCGGAGATACGGGTTGTCGCCGAGAAGGGGATGACAGCGGGTTTCTTGTCCGACATCTTGGGTTCGGCAAGGCCGTAGTTTCCCTTGCACAGGGCGACGATGGACCGCCCTTCCGGCGTTTCATCGGAAAGCGAAGCAAGCAACGCCACCTCGGCGAGCTGTTTCTCGGTTACGCCCGGAATGGCCACAAGGGCGGTTGCAAGGCGGTTGCCGTAGGTGATCGTTCCGGTCTTGTCGAGGAGGAGCGTGTCAACATCGCCTGCGGCTTCCACCGCACGGCCCGATGTGGCGATGACATTGAAGCGGATCAGCCGGTCCATGCCAGCAATGCCGATGGCCGACAGCAGGCCGCCGATGGTTGTGGGGATAAGTGTCACCAGCAAGGCCACCAGAACGGTGACCGAGAGCATGGTGCCCGAATATCCCGCGAGCCCCCACAGGGTCACCACAGCGATAAGGAAGATCAGGGTCATACCGGCGAGCAGGATCGAAAGGGCGAGTTCGTTTGGCGTTTTCTTACGTTCGGCCCCTTCAACCAGCGCAATCATGCGGTCAATGAAGGTATTGCCGGGGGCCACGGTGATCTTCACCTTCACCCAGTCGGAGAGAACGGTTGTGCCGCCGGTCACGGCGGAGCGGTCGCCGCCGGATTCACGGATGACGGGGGCGGATTCCCCGGTGATCGCCGACTCGTTGACGGAGGCAATGCCTTCGACAATTTCGCCATCAGCTGGAATGAGATCGCCGGCCTCCACCAAAACCAGATCTCCGGGATTCAGCTTAAGCGCGGATACCTTTTCGAAAACCCGGTCATTGGTTTCGGGAATGATCAGCCGTTTGGCCAGGGTGTCAGTACGGGTGCGGCGCAGGGCATCGGCCTGGGCCTTGCCGCGGCCTTCGGCTACCGCTTCGGCAAAATTCGCAAACAGCACGGTAAACCACAGCCAGGCGGCGATCTGGCCGGAAAACCAAGCGGTGCCATTGCCGGTGAAAAAGTCACGCAGCCACAAGGCCGTCACCAGCGCTGCAACCACTTCAGTTACAAAGATGACCGGATTGCGGGCAAGGCCTTTGGGATTGAGCTTGCGAAAGGAATCGGCCACCGCCCGGAGGAGAATGGTGCCGTCGAAGAGCGCAAGGGCTTGGGTTTGCATTGTCATAGGATTAACTCCGATCATAAGGTCTTGCCGGCGAGCATCAGGAACTGCTCAACGATGGGGGTGAGCGCCAGCGACGGGAAATACTGCAGGCCGCCAAGGATCAGGATCACGCCAGCCAGAAGGGCCACGAACATCGTGCCATGGGTGGGGAAGCTGCCGGCCGAGGCAGGGATCTTGGTCTTGGCCGCGAGTGAACCGGCAATGGCGAGCATCGGCACGATATAGGCGAAGCGCCCGAGGAACATCGTGATGCCGAGGGTGGTGTTGTACCAGTCGGTGTTGGCATTGAGCCCGGCAAAGGCCGAGCCGTTGTTGCCGGCGGCCGAGGAATAGGCATAGAGAATTTCGCTCAGGCCATGAGGTCCGGCATTGGCAAGGCTCGACAGGCCAATTGGGATCATGGCCGAAACAGCGCTGAAACCAAGGATGATGAGCGGCAGCACCAGCAGCGCCAGCATGGCGAGTTTCATTTCCCTGGCTTCGATCTTCTTGCCGAGATAGTCAGGGGTGCGCCCCACCATGAGGCCGGCAATGAAGACCGTGACAACGGCAATCACCAGGATGCCATAGAGGCCGGAACCGACACCGCCAGGCAGAACTTCGCCGAGCTGAATGAAGAACAAGGGGATAAGTCCCCCCAAGGGAGTGAGTGAGGAATGCATGGCGTTGACCGCGCCGCAGGAAAGCCCGGTGGTGGCGACGGCAAAGAGCGCTGTCATGGCGAGGCCAAAGCGTACTTCCTTGCCTTCCATATTGCCTTGCGAAGGATCGATGCCCAGAGCCTGAATGATCGGATTGCCCGATGCTTCGGCCCAATAGACGATACCGGTTCCCACGATGATGAAGAGGAACATGGTGATGAACAGGGCGCGGCCCTGGCGCTGATCGCCGACCATGCGCCCGAACATGAAGGGCATTGCGGCGGAAACAACCAGCATGGCGAATATCGAAAGATAGTTCGACCAGGCCGATGGATTTTCAAACGGATGGGCGGCATTGGCGTTGAGGAAACCGCCGCCATTGGTGCCAAGCTGCTTGATGGCTTCCTGGCTGGCGATAGGCCCCATTGCGATGGTCTGCTTGACGCCTTCCAGTGTTGTCGCTTCAACCGAACCGAGAAGCGTTTGAGGCATGCCAAGCGCCATGAAGACAATTGCCACCACTATGGAAATTGGCAACAGCACATAGAGCGTCGTCTTGACGAGATCATCCCAGAAATTGCCAATGGATGCAGCATTGCTGCGAGCAAAGGCGCGCGTGAATGCCACGGCAAGGGCAATGCCGGTTGCCGCCGAGAGAAAGTTTTGAACGGCAAGCCCGGCCATCTGTACGAAATGGCTCATGGTTGTCTCGCCGCCATAGGCTTGCCAATTCGTATTTGTGGTAAAGCTCATCGCCGTATTGAAAGCCAAAGCCTCGGGAACGGCGGAAAATCCCTGTGGATCCAGTGGCAGGATGCCTTGCAGGCGTTGCAAGCCATAGAGTGTGATAAAACCCACTGCATTGAAAGCCAGCATGGCCAAGGCGTAGGATTGCCAGGACTGTTCCTTGGGCGATGTGCCGGCGAGCCGGCTGATAGCCCCTTCAACGGGTGCCAACGCGGGGCTGAACCACGTGCGTTTGCCCGTGAAGACCGCCGCCATGAAGCTCCCCAGCAGCCAGGCGCAGCCTGTGACAAGGGCCAATACAGCGAGAATTTGAAACCAGCCAGCAAGGGTCATGGTGTCACCTTTACAATTGAAATGTCAGTATTTTTCGGGGTGCAGCAGGGCGTGGACCAGATAGGCGCCAAGCCCCAAAGCCACGATCAGGCCGATGAATGCTTCTGCCATGGTCGCCTCACAGCTTTTCGCAGAAGCGCACATAGGCGGCGGCGCTAAAAAACAGGCCCGTTCCGAGTGCCAGGTAGATGACGTCAAGCATGGATGGCTCCTTTTGGGAATATCAGTCCTCAGAATGCCCATGCCGGCATAAGTTTGCGATGTGGATTGTCGATTCCAATCATAAGGATTTCATAAGGATGCCGTGAACCAGGACGCCCGATCTGGGTCCAGGTGAGAAGAGTGGCCGCAGTCAGTTTGCAACTGCCGTGCTTCTTCCTGCTGACTGCCTTTCTCAGGCGAAAGAAATTGCCGACTGGAGACCGAGAAGGTCGAACAACTGCGGTATTGTTTGCTAGGCAATCATATTGTGGCAAGAACTAATCGCAGTTTTCTGGTTGGGATTTTCAGGTGCTTTCACGGAATGCGCAGTCGCTTACTGCACGCGCGCCGCACCCGGGCATTGGCCGTTACAACCGATCTGCGTCAGCAGTACTTTCGCTCAGAAAAAATATGAATGGAACGGTCGAATTCCGGGGCTATTCCGGGACAGATTGTTCCAAAGAGGTCTTTTTTTGCCATTTTGTTCCCAGTTTGAAGCTTGACGAAGGGCTTACAAAGAAGCAAGAACTCTGTGTTTTTTTAGTTCGGAGTGTAGCGCAGTCTGGTAGCGCACCTGCTTCGGGAGCAGGGGGTCGGAGGTTCGAATCCTCTCACTCCGACCAATTCCTGAATTCAGCGGCGGCCCAGAAGCGCGAAAGCCGCCGGGAATGCAAGGGCAGCCAGAAGTGCCTTGATGATATCGCCAATAATGAATGGCAACAGGCCGGTGGTCAGGGCAACGGTAATCGCCGACGTGGCGTCCATGCCTCTCATGACGCCGTACCAACCGGTGAGCCAAATGAGACCGGGAATGTGGACAATTGCCGCGCCAATCAGCATGGCAGCACAAAGCTTCAGAATGCTGGCTCCCCAGCCCTTTTCAACGAGATATCCAACCAAACCTGCAGCTACGATAAATCCAATGATATAGCCGCCCCTGGGTGTAATCTCGCCGGTTTGCAAAAATAAGCCGCCCTCAAAGTTAGCGAAAACCGGAAGTCCAGCGGCGCCTTCAAGGGCATAGAGAGCAAGTGTAACAACGCCAAGCCTTGCGCCATAGGCGGCGCCTACCGCCAAAACAGCGAGGGTTTGCAGGGTCATAGGCACAGGGTATAGAGGTACGCTTACTTGGGCGGCTATGGCCACAATGGCACTGCCGAGAATGGCCAGCAAAATGATGCGGGTCCAGTTCAGGGATGAGGTGGGCCAGAGACGACCAGCAAGTGTAAGATTTGAAGTGCCCATTCGCGCCGTTCCCTCTAACCTGGTTACTGGTGGCAACTCCTTTAGTTGGGTTGGCCCGCAGGTGCAACCATGACTTTTGGCTTATGAATAACATAAAGTTCGACAGGAATTTTGAACCGCCGTTCGGAGCGGCGGTGGCACTTTCGCCGCTGGTCAGACGGATAACTTGCGATAATCCAAGTCCTTTTACGTTCACGGGCACGAACACATTTATCGTGGGGCATCAAAGCGTTGCGATCATTGATCCGGGGCCGGATGATGACATGCATCTTGCGGCGGTGTTGAATTCGGTGCGCGGCGAAACGGTCAGCCACATTCTGGTGACGCATACGCATATGGATCACTCGCCGTTGGCGGAAAAGCTCAGCGCGGCTACGGGAGCGAAGACCTACAGTGCGATTTCGCCAGCAAAATCAATGGTGGGTTCTGATATCCAGCTTGATGCCAGCGTTGACCATGGATTCGTGCCGGATGTTTCGCTGAGCGATGGCGATGTTGTTGAGGGAAAAGGCTGGGCCTTGGAAGCGGTGTTTACGCCGGGGCATATGTCCAATCACATGAGCTTTGGTCTGAACGCGGAAAAGGCCTTGTTGGCGGGCGATCATGTAATGGCCTGGGCCACGACGGTGGTGGCGCCACCGGACGGAAACATGAATGATTATATGGGCTCACTGCGGAAACTTCTGAAACGGGATGAGGCCATTTATTATCCGGCGCATGGGCCCGAAAAGCGCAAGCCCTTGGGCCTGGTGCGGGCTATTCTGGCGCACCGGAAGATGCGCGAGGCAGCGATTTTCAACCGGGTGAAAGCAGGTGACAGCACGATTGGCGAGATCGTAGCGAACATCTATGCGGATGTTGACCCGCGCCTGCATGGGGCGGCCGGACTTTCGACCCTTGCGCACCTCGAACACCTCATCGAGAAGGGGCACATCGAGGTGCGGGATGGGCGATATTTTTCGATAAAGTAGGGGCGAGCCCAAAACCGCTAAAGTTGAAATTTCCGCTTGATGAGCATGGCGCATTCCAGCGGGCTCAAGCTGCCGGCATCAATCTCAAAGTCATATTTTTTGCCGCGGTGAACCCGGTCGTATTGCCAACGGGCGAGACCGATCATCCGGTCGCCGCGCTGCCGCTCGCGGGCTTCTAAAACGTCCAGAGGCGCAACACGCCAACGAAGAAAGTTTCAAAGCCGGACAGGAGCGCGGCATATTCCTCCCATTCGTTTTCCAGCATGACATCATCAACGATCCGATTATTGCCTTGTGCCGCCATGGCGGCAATGGCGTGGCGCATGCCGCGCAAGGCTTGTTCGCCGACAGGCCCGGTCTTGACGGCAACCCGCTACTTTCCATTTTCGGAAATTTCCTCGAAAGCAAAACCATCGGGATGATCCTGCAGGGCCTCAGGCAGCATGGCACAGAACTCATCCATCTGGACGTGCAGGAAGGGCATGCCGGCAATTTTCTGGAGTTGTTTCGCAATGGAGCTTTTACCTGAACTGCCGACGCCATTGAGAAGGATGATTTGAGCCGATCTATTCATGGGATACCAATTGAGGTTCTAGCGGCAAACTTTTTTGCTATTGTCCACACAGGATACGATGCGGTGGTAGACGTGAAATCAGTGAATACCAATATCTTTCTTGCAGGCGGCGGCAATTCAGAAGATTCGAAGCTTCTCGACGCGCAATTTGCGGCGGCGCTCGATTTGGCAAAGCCTGTGGTTTACGTGCCTAATGCCATGCGCTCGCGGCCCTATCAATCATGCCTCGCGTGGTTTCGCTCGGCCATGGCCCAGCATGGCGTGTTTACAATTGAAATGTGGGATGACCTGAAGCCGCGACGTGCGACACCTGATATCGCCGGCGTGTATATCGGCGGAGGCGACACGGCCAAGCTTCTCATGGAGGTTCGTGAAAGCGGCTTCGACGCCTATCTCCATGCGGTGGCGTCTCACGGAATTCCCATCTATGACGGCAGTGCCGGAGCCATCATCCTGGGCGAGGACATCCGTACTACACCGGAAGCCCTGCACCTTAGCCAGCCGGATGCCACTGGCCTTAAACTGATCACGGGATATTCAATTGTTTGTCACTACAAGCCTGAGCATGAAGCAGAAACGCAGAGGCTTTCCAAAACATTGGGTCAGAGCCTCATTGCAATTTCGGAAAAAGCTGGCGGGCATATTACCGGTCAGTCGATTGTCAATTACGGAACTGAGCCGATCATAATTTTTCGGGATGGCAAAGTGGACGTAGTTAAGTCCCAAGCCGCCTTTACAGGTGCATCTCCGGGGGCTAACGCCCTGCTCTCATGAAAGTTGCGGACGTTTCACAACAGTATGCGGCGCTGCCCTGGCGGCAAGCGCAGGGTTTTGAAATCATGCTGATCACGTCACGCGAAACCAGGCGCTGGGTTATTCCCAAGGGCTGGCCGATGCCCGACCTGAGCGCCGCCGAGAGCGCGGCGCAGGAAGCCTATGAAGAGGCGGGCATTTGCGGGCAAATGGCGGCGCAGGCGCTAGGCCATTACACCTACAGCAAGCGCCAGCGCCGCGGCGCGAAAAAGCGCTTCCGGGTTGACGTATTTGCCATGGAAGTGACCGAGGTTCTGGACCGGTGGCCGGAAGCCCACGAACGCGCGCGCCAATGGCTTTCCCCGCAAGAGGCGTTGGCCCTCGTCGAAGAGCCCGAGCTTGCGGCACTTATCCGGACATTTGCCGGGGAACACTTGGGACAGGCGCTGCCAGCCGCAACTTGCTCTCAGGCAATCGGGCAGAGGCTAAAAGCCTTGCTTCGGCTCGTGGGGCTGCGCTGACCTGAAACAAGGGAACTTCCGCTCCCTTCCCGCGTTGTGGTCCTAGCAATCAAGGAGAGTTCCCATGGGCCCACGCCTCTACATCACGATTATGCTGTCGCTTATGACCTGCGCGGTGCTGTTTGGTATCGGAGCGGTTGCCGTGCTTTCGGTGCCGGCACTCAGCGAACAAGCCAAGTTCCTGCTGCCAATCGTCATTGCGGCGAGCTTTGTGCTTGGGCCCATCATCGCATGGTTCATGGCACCCCGGCTGCGGGCGCGCTATTGGAGAGAGCGCGACCGGGCTGCGGAAACTAAGCCCTAGACGAAACCGGATCTATCGGCGTAATCGCGCCAAATCCCAAAATATCTTCCAGCAATTTTGCGCCTGCCAGCAGGCGCGCTTCACCGCGCGGCGGTGCTACGATCTGGATGCCAACCGGAAGGGTTTCTTTGGTAATTCCCGCTGGGATTGAGATGGCTGGACAGGCGACAAGCGTGATGGCGGAGACGATGAGCAGCCAATCCACGTAGGTTTCGAATTTCGTTCCATTACATTCGGTTACATAGCGCTGTTCAACCGGAAAGGGAGGAACAATGGTGGTGGGGCAGAGAAGCAGATCATAGGTTTCAAAGAACTTGAGCGTGCGCTGGAACATGGCACCGCGCTGGGCTTCGGCGCGGGAAATTTCCGCCCCGGTGAGCGCCAGGCCCTTCTCGATATTCCAGATGACTTCGGCCTTGAGCTGGGCGCGATGGTTTTCGAGAAGGCTGCGCATGCCGACGGCATAGGAGAGGGCGCGGAGCGTCTGGGCACACTCCATCGCCTCATGGAAATCCGGGTGGGCTTCCTCGACGATGACGCCCGCCTGCTCAAACTGGCGGGCGGCCTTCATGACGATGTCGGCTACTTCCGGATCGACGGGCGAAATGCCGAGGTCGCGGCTGATGGCGACGCGCTTTGGCTTCCAGCCGGAACGGGCGGCCTTCAAATAGGAGGTGCCATCCGAAGGGAGCGAGATTGGATCGGCTGGTTCTTCGCCCACCATGGCATCGAAGAGCAAGGCGAGGTCTTCGACGTTGCGGGCCATGGGGCCTTCGATGCCGAGGGTTGAATCAATCTTGCTGGCCACGCTGGCAGCGACGCGGCCGGGCGAAGGCCGCATGCCGACGACGCCGCAGAAGCTTGCGGGGTTTCGCAAAGATCCGCCGAGATCGGAGCCCTGGGCCAGCCACGCGGTGCCCGTTGCTAATGCGACCGCGGCACCGCCCGATGAGCCGGCGGCGGAGCGGGAGGTGTTCCACGGATTGAGGGTGCGGCCAAAGACTTCATTGAAGGTGTTGGCCACTGCCCCGAATTCCGGCGTGTTCGACATGGCGTAAACAATGGCGCCATTCTTTTCCAGGTGAGTGACCATCACGTCCGATGCTGGTGCGATGCGGTTGGCAAAAATGGGCGAGCCTTGCGTTGAACGCACTCCTGCTACGTCATTCAAATCCTTAATCGGCACGGGAAGTCCCGCAAGCAGGCCACGTTCGCTCATAGGTTTTTTCAGGAGATCGCGGGCATGGGCGCGGGCCCGGTCAAAACACAGGGTGGGCAAGGCGTTTACCTTGCTGTCCACGGCGGCAATGCGCTGTTCCAGCGCATCAAGGCAATCCAACGGGGAAATTTCCCCGCTTTTCAAACGTGCGTGGATTTCATTCGCGGTGGACCTAAAGAGTTCGGACATCTGGCATTCCTGAAAATTGAAACTGTTTGCCCTTGCGGGGGGAGTGAGAGTAAACACTGCCCATAATTTACCCAGGAGACAATCATGAATGCACCCGTTACATCAGCCCCCGGCATGAACAAGAAGTGGGTGGAGCGGCGCGCCAAGGCTGTATCGCGCGGCGTTGGCATGGGGGCTGCTGTTATGGCGGCGCGGGCCGAGAATTCCGAAATCTGGGATATTGAAGGCAACCGCTATGTGGATTTCGGCGGCGGCATTGCGGTGGTGAACACGGGCCACCGGCATCCACTGGTGATGAAGCGGGTTTATGAGCAGCTCGAAAAATTTACCCACACCTGCGCCATGGTGATGCCCTATGCGCCGTTCGTTGAACTCTGCGAAAAGCTCAATGCGATTGCGCCGATGAAGGGCGAGAACAAGTCGGCGCTTGTGACGACGGGCGCCGAAGCAGTCGAAAATGCCGTTAAATACGCGCGCTGCTACACGGGTCGTTCCGATGTGATTGCCTTCCATGGAGGGTTTCATGGCCGCACGTTACTGGGCATGGCGCTGACGGGAAAGGTCCTGCCCTACAAGGCGAAGTTCGGGCCGATGCCCGGCGGCATCTGGCATGTGCCGTTTCCGGTGGCGCACCACAACATCAGCGTAGATGATTCCATTCACGCCATCGAACTGCTGTTCAAATGCGATGTAGAGCCAGCGCGGGTTGCCGCCATCATCATCGAGCCGGTGCAAGGCGAAGGCGGATTTTATGTGGCGCCCAAGGAACTCATGGTACGGCTGCGCAAGCTTTGCGACGAGCATGGCATCCTCCTGATCGCCGATGAAATCCAGTCAGGCTTCGGGCGCACGGGCAAGTGGTTTGCGATGGAGCATTTCGGCGTTGAGCCTGATCTTGTCACCGTCGCCAAATCGCTGGCCGGCGGCTTTCCGCTGGCGGGCGTCATCGGCCGGGCCAAGATCATGGATGCGCCGGAACCTGGCGGCATCGGCGGCACCTATGCGGGCAATCCCGTGGCCTGTGCGGCAGCGCTCGGCGTGTTCGATGCTTTCGAGCAGGAAGGCCTGATGGAAAAGGCGGAAGCCCAGGGCAAGAAAATCATGGCGCGGATGAAGGCGATCAAGGCCAAGGGACGCGGTATGGCGATTGGCGATGTGCGTGGGCTTGGCGCCATGTGCGCCTTCGAACTGGTGACCGAGCACGGCGGCAACAAGCCCGATGCGGCTGGCGCCAAAGCGCTGGCGGCGAAATGCCTGGAGCGCGGGCTGCTCATTCTCACCTGCGGAATTTACGCCGATACGGTGCGCCTGCTCACGCCGCTGACGGCATCGGACGCGGTGCTGGACGAGGGGCTGGACATTCTGGAAGCGGCGCTGCTGGGGAACTGAGGTAACTGGCGGAGCATCATTCCGGGCGCGCACATTGGCTGTCATGGAGCAGTTGACTTGCAAGAGTCAGCGATCACTCTTCATGTGGATGGTGGCTTGCGTGGCCAAGATTGTACCAGATCCGGTAAGCTTCCAATAACAGCAGTGGAGCGAAATGGATGAAGGCTACGAGCTTGTCCGCTTTCAGCCATATCCAATGCATGAGGACTGTACCCGCCGCCACATAGACCAGGCGCTGGACCGGTTTCCACCTTGTGCCCAGAAAATGCAGAGCCGCGTCGTTGCTCAGAGCAAAAGGCACAAGCATGCTGGCAAGTGCGATCCAGCCGAAAACCACGCCGAGGTTTCCAAAGTCGGCAAGGATCAAATCAAAATTGTCCAGTTTTACGGCATAGGCCGAGAGATGCAGGAGGGCATAAATGAATGAGGCGACACCAAGATCGCGTCGCTTCTTGAACAGCCACATGGGCCAGTGGCGCCCTTTGAAGATCATGCGCAGCGGCGTTACGCTGAGCGCCGCAATGAGCAGTCGGGCGGACCATTCGCCCGCGCCCTCAATCAGGTGTCCAAAGCCGCCGGTTCCCACCTGAAAGCGCGTCAGAAGCACAACCGCTGGAACAGCGAGCAGAACTCTAAACACGATACGGGAATTGAGCAGCGCAGTCAGCATAGTCTGTTGGATTTCAGCCTTTTTCTATTGCCAGCGCTGGGCCCGGAACTCCCAAGGAGTCACCTTGCCGTCCTTGTCGGCATCCGCGGCCTGAAACCGCGCCTTGCCGCCTGCAATGAACTCGGCCTGGCCGACCTTGCCGTTCTTGTCGGGGTCCATCTCGACAAATCGTGCTTTCTTGCGTTCCTGCATTGCCTTCTGGGGCTCTTCATTGAGGCCCTGGCCGAACCGGGGGCCCATGCGGACGCTCATGTATTCGTCTTCAGTCAGCTCTCCGTCATCGTCGCTATCCATGGCGGCGAAGACGGCTTCAACTTGAGCTGCCGCCTCGTCGTCACTGATTACACCGTCATTGTTGGTGTCGATGGCAGCCATCCGTCCCATCATGCCTTGCCCCTGCATCATGCCGGAACCCGGGCCACCGCCCCAGCCCCACATGTGCCAGCCCCAGTCATTGTCATCGGCGTATGCGGGAACGGCCGACATTGTCAGTCCAAGCGCGAGCAGTGCAACCTTAGTGAACTTCGTCATGTGAAAATTCCTTTGCGTTCGTCGATTTGCCGTTGCGCTATTATTGCCATTCTTGCATCGCCCGGCCTTGATCCAAATCAATGAGCTCCTTTTAACTCTGTATATTTGTATATTTGCATATATTGCTTCATTATAGATCAGGATGCGCCATCAGGGCGCATTGCATGGCAATGTCCGCGCTGCTGCTGTTGGCGAACACTGCGCTTTCCGGGCCTGCCGCAGATTATGAAAAGTCCCTGCGCGATGCCCATGCGGACACCCCGGCCGCGCGTCACTTTTCCAATAATTTCTCATGTCGTCAGGCACCAACTTTCGGCTGGGACAAGACAGCCTCAGGCAAGAGCCGCCGCAATCCATGCGAAAAGGACCAGTGCACCAGCGGCTGACGCACACTTCCACTGCAAGCCGCGATCAATGGTCCAATCGCGATCCGACCTTGCAAGCAGCCAACCCCCCGCAAGACCCGAGGCAAAGCCCAACACATGGGCAAGGACGTCGGTATTCTCCCCGCTGAAACCCAGAAATGCCAGCAGGGCGAATCCGCCAGCTATGGGCGTCCAGTTCCGAAGGGCCGAGAATGCATGATCCCGGCGTCTCACCTGCCGCACTGCGGCGAGCAGACCGAGGCTGGCAAATATCGCCGTGGAGGCGCCGATCGAGGTGTGCCCCGGTGATTGCACGAGAGCACTTAGAACGTTGCCCGCCGCACCAGCGGTGATCGTTGCCAGTGCTGCGATACCAGCTCCCGTGAGCTGGGACAGAAGCATCAGAAAGACAGTGCCAAATACAAGATTGGCGAGAAGGTGCGCGCCACTGGCGTGCAGGCACAAGGCCGTGACCGCGCGCCACCACTCGCCCTCGAGCATCAATCCGGACTGAACCGCCCCTGCACCGATCCAGTCGAAAGAAAACGCTTCACGGCGCGCGGCAGCAAAAAAGAACAGCAACACGACCCAGTAAACCATCGCCACCTCGATGCGCGGCAATCCCGGGAACAGCCACTCTTTCTGGGGCGGGCCCTGACGGTTCTCGCGGTCATAAGCCGCGAGCTCGCCATTGGCCCTTGCAGCGTCCTCCTGCGCCACATAGAGGGCCATGAATCTGCCTTCCGGCACAATCGAAGACTGCATGCCCATGGCGGCCAAGACCAAGGCATATTGTTCAGCCTGGCGGCGCCCGGCGCAATGCCGCACAGCCACCAGATCGCCTTGCGCGTCTTGATCCACAGCGGCCACCTTGTCCACTTTCCGCTCGTAACTGGGTTCGAGATAGGTTGTTGCAGGGCGCTATGCAAGGCCGTGGATGCTCCACGGCAAAGCTTATGTGGACAGCCGCGTGACAAGGCCCGTAATAAAGGGGAGAAAAGGGAGACAATCTTGAGCAAGCTTTCCAATATGGCGCACCGTGACATTGAAACGGTGCTGCACCCCTACACCAACCTGGCGCGGCACCGGGAAGTAGGGCCGCTGATCCTCAATGAGGGGCGCGGCATCTATCTCTATGACGACAAGGGCAAGCGCTACATTGAAGGGCTCGCCGGATTGTGGTGCACGGCGCTGGGTTACGGCAACGAAGAGATTGTCGAGACGGCGGCGCAGGCCATGCGCAAGCTTTCCTTCACCAATGTGTTCGGCGGCAAATCCCACGACGGGGTGATTGAGCTTTCGGAAAAGCTGAAAGAGATCGCCCCCTGCCCCACCTCGAAAGTTTTGTTCGGCACGTCGGGTTCGGAAGCCAATGACATGCAGATGAAGCTTACCTGGTATTACAACAATGCCAGGGGGAAACCGGAAAAGAAGAAATTCATCTCGCGGATGCGCGGCTACCATGGCGTCACAATCGCTTCGGGATCGCTCACGGGCCTTCCGATGGTGCATACGGATTTTGATCTGCCGATCAAGAATGTGCTGCATTCGACATGCCCGCATTACTATCGTGGTGGACAAGAAGGCGAGACTGAGGATCAGTTCACGGACCGCATGGCGAAGGATCTTGATGATTTGATCCAGCGCGAAGGGCCGGAGACAATTGCGGCGTTTATTGCCGAGCCGATCATGGGGGCCGGCGGTGTTGTCGTGCCGCCCATGAGCTATTTCCCGAAGATCAATGCGGTGCTGGAAAAATACGACGTGCGCTTTATTGCCGATGAAGTGATCTGCGGCTTTGGGCGCACGGGCAACTGGTTCGGCACGCAGACCTTCGGGATGAAGGCTACGTCAATCTCCATGGCGAAGGCCATCACCTCGGCCTATTTCCCGATGAGCGCCATCACCATCGAGGACGATTTGTATCAGGCCATGGTGGATGAGAGCAAGAAGATCGGTACCTTCGGCCACGGCTTCACCTATACGGCGCATCCCGTAGGCTGTGCTGTGGCCCTCAAGACGATTGAAATCTATCAGCGCGACAAGATCGTCGAGCATGTGCGGAAGGTGGCGCCGGTATTCAAGGCGCGGCTGGACAAGCTGGCGGAGCATCCGCTGGTTGGCGAGGCACGGGGCGTTGGCCTGATCGGCGCATTGGAACTTGTGGCCGACAAGAAAACCAAGCGGGCCTTTGATCCGAAGAAAACCGTGGGCGCCACGTGCGTAAATTTCCTGCAGGAGCTTGGGTTG
>JBBQNU010000024.1:0-25829 GCA_038330285.1 Hyphomicrobiales bacterium
TATTTTCTGCAAGGTACTGGTATGACAGGTATACCACTATGATTGCGATCAAGCGGGCCAAGCTTTTTGAGCAGGTTGCCGAAGTGCTTGAGCGGCGCATCCGCGATCATGATCTGCCGGCCGGGGCGGAATTGCCGTCGGAACGGGACCTGATGAAAGAATTTGGAGTAGGCCGGCCCGCTGTCCGCGAGGCCCTTTTCCATCTGCAGCGCATGGGCCTGCTGGAAATGCGCCCCGGGGCCCGGGCGCAAGTGGCCGTTCCCTCGGTGCAGGCGGTGATGCATTCGGTGGCGGGCAGTGCGCGCTATCTTCTCTCGGCTTCAGAAGGCATCAAGCATTTCCAGGAGGCGCGCATCCTGTTTGAAACCGGGCTGGTCCGCGATGCGGCGCAACTGGCCAGCGATGCTGACATTGCGCGGGTGAAGGCTGCCCTTGATGACAACCGTGATTCCATCGGCGATATCCGGCGCTTCGAGCAGTCGGACGTGGGTTTCCATTTCGCCATCGCAACGGTGCCGAAAAATCCGATCTACACCACGCTGCATTCGGCCATCGTCGAATGGCTGGTGGACCAGCGCCATGTCACGCTGAGCTATCCCGGCCAGAACAAGCTGGCCTACAAGGCCCATGCAGCGATCTATGAAGCGATTGCCGGCCGTGATCCCGATGCCGCGGCAAAGGAAATGCGCGAACATCTCGAGCAGGTTTCCGATCTCTACTGGAAAGTACGCGAGGCCACGCGATGAGCGGCTTCGTCATCACTGTCGATTTCACCTTGAAGCCGGGGGCGATGGTTGCCTTCCGTAAGCTCATCGACAAGAACGCCCAGGACTCCTGCGCCGACGAGCCGGGCTGCCAGCGCTTTGACGTGCTGGTGCCACTTGAGCCCGGCGACCGGGTATTCCTCTACGAAATTTATGATGACCGCGCCGCCTTCGACGCCCATCTCAAGACCCCGCATTTCGACGTGTTCAACCGCGAAAGCGAAGCGCTCGTCATCTCCAAGACTGTCGCTCAATACAACCTGGCCTGCGAAGGTTCGCAAGCCTCCTGACTTAGTAAGATGAAAGAGAAAAATGCCGCGTAACAACCTGAAGACAATGGCCCGGAACAAGAATATCAAGCTCGGCCATTTCATTGTTGAATTTGCCACACCGGGCATTGGCCACATCATGAAGGCGGCGGGCTGCGAATTTGTCCTCTTCGATCTTGAGCATTCGGGCTTCGGATTTGAAACGGTGAAGAGCGCCATCCGCTATTTTGAAGCCGCCGACGTGGCCCCCATCGTGCGGGTCCCGTCGAAGGAATATCACCACATCGCACGCGCCTGCGACATGGGCGCAGAGGGGATCATGATCCCCATGGTCGGCAACGCCAAGGAAGCCAAGGCCGTTGTCGATTGCATGAAGTATTATCCCATGGGCAAGCGCGGCGTGGCCTTGGGTGTGGCGCACGACAATTATAGCGGCGGCTCCGTGCCGGAAAAGCTGGCCGGCGCCAATGAGCGCACCACCTTGTTCTGCCAGATCGAAACGGCGGAAGGAGCGGAGAACGCCGATGCCATCGCCGCGGTCGATGGCGTTGATGTGCTCTGGGTCGGGCATTTTGACCTCTCGGTGTCGCTCGGCATTCCCGGCGAATTCGACCATCCGAAATTCCTCAAGGCGATTGACCAAACCATTGCCGCCACCAAGAAGCACAAAAAGTCGCTTGGTCGGCTGGTTCCCACCACCGATCTCGGCATTGCGCTTTACAAGCAGGGCTTTGATTTCTGCTGCTACTCCGGCGATGTCTGGGTGCTGCGTGATGCGCTGACCCAGGCCATGAACACCTTGCGCGCGGGCTGCAAGCCATGACAGGCCCGTTCCGCGTCGCATTGTCCGGGGATTTCAAGAAGGCCGACGGCACGCCGGTCTATCCGGATTTCGATCTGGCGCCGCTTAACTCTGCACCGGGCGTTGAGATGAAATTTCTCGATGTGGCCAATCCCTTGCGCGGCGACCAGCTTGAGGACTTTGACGCGCTCATTCTGCTGACCCATCGCTTCGCCCCGGAAAGCGTTCCGAAAAATGGGCGGCTTAGCGTCGTTGCGCGTTTCGGCGTGGGCTATGACACGGTGGATGTGGCGGCTTGCACGAAAGGCGACATTGCCCTTTGCATCACGCCGGACGGGGTGCGCCGACCGGTTGCCGTTTCGATTATCACCTTCATCTTGGCGCTCACCGGAAAGCTGATGGTGAAGGACAAGTTGGCGCGGCAGGGTGCCGCCGGATTTGCGGCGCGCGGCGAACATATGGGCGTGGGCCTTGTGGGTAAGACGCTGGGTTCATTGGGCGTTGGCAATATCGGGGCGGAAATGTTCCGCCTGGCCAAGCCCTTCGACATGAAATTCATCGCCCATGATCCCTTTGCCGATCCGAAAGTTGCTGCGGAACTCGGCATTGAACTCGTTGGCATGGATGACTTGTTTGCCCGTGCCGATATTTTGACGGTGAATTGCCCGCTCACAGAAGAAACGCGCCACGTGGTCAACGCCAAACGCTTGGGCCAGATGAAGAAGACCGCTTATCTCATCAACACCGCCCGCGGGCCTATTGTTGACCAGAAGGCCTTGACCGAAGTTTTGACCAACCGCCGGATTGCCGGGGCGGGACTTGACGTTTTCGAGGCGGAGCCACCCGATGCGAATGATCCAATTCTCAAGCTCGACAATGTCATTCTGGCGCCGCACGCGCTGTGCTGGACCGACCAGTGCTTTGCCGGAAATGGCGCAGCCGACGTGCGCGCCGTTCTGGACGTGCAGCATGGCCGGGTGCCGCGCGGCGTGGTCAATCGTGATGTGCTCGACAGGGCTGGATTCAAATCGAAACTGGAGAGCTACGGCAAGCACTTCAAGTAAAAGAAATTCCCCGCAACAAAGCGGGGATACGAGAATGGAAGCGGAAGGCTTACATTCATAACTGGGAGGAAAACATGGTAACAAGACGCGACTTAGGCAAGATCGGCCTCGCGGCCGCGTTTGCCGGAACATTTACGCGGCCGGCCTGGGCCGCAGACGCTGCGCAGACGGCTGTCGAGGCCGCCAAGCAATACTCGGGCCAGACGATCACCATCGTCTGGGAAGCGGGCCTTCAATCGCTTGACCCGCTGAACTTCTCCGGCCCCAAGTGGAAGGAACTCACCGGCATCGACGTCAAGGTGGTTGAGGTTCCGGTGGCCGAGATGTTCACCAAGATCATGCAGGACTTCCGGTCAGGTGCGGGCGCCTATGACGCGCTGAACGTGATCCCGGCCTGGATGCCCGATCTGGTCAATGCCGGGGCCCTCGAACAGCTCGATGCCATGGTCGACAAATATACCTACCGCGACGAGTTGCAGAAGATCGCCTCTACCTACCGCGACAACCAGATGATGGTGAACGGCAATATCTACGGCTTCCCCGATGATGGCGACGTGTTCGTCATGTACTACCGCACCGATGTGCTGGGCGATCCGGCACTTCAGGCGGCCTACAAGGCGAAGTTCGGAACCGACCTGCCGGTGCCGCCGACAAACTGGAAGGACTTCGACCAGGTTGGCCAGTTCATCACCGAATTCACCAACGGCAAAACCTTCGGCGCTGCGTTCTTCCGTGAAGCGGGCTACGGCAACTTCATGTTCCAGGAGCGCTTCCGCAATGAAGGCGGCAAGTTCTTCGATGCCGACACCATGAAGGCCACGATCAACAGCGACGCAGGCGTCAAGGTACTCACCGACTGGGTTGCGGAAAACAAGTGGGCTCCTCCGGGTGTCGAGCAGTGGGGCTTCGTTGAAAACCTCGCAGCCTTCCTGCAAGGTCAGACGGCGATGACCATCTCATGGCCACCCTATGGCCGCTGGGCTGCAAGCTACGGCACCGACCAGGAAGTGATGAGCTGGGTGCCGAAATCCACAATCGCCGGCAAAGTTGGCTACGCCATGACCCCCGGCGGGCATCCGGAACTGGCCGCGGGCTTCTGCCTGTCGGTGTCATCGGCGTCCAAAAACAAGGAAGCCGCCTATCTGTTCATCCAGTGGCTGAACAGTGAATCGGTCAGCCTTGAGCGGGTGAAGCTGCCTTACGCACTGCGCGATCCGTTCCGTGACTCACACTTCACCGATCCGGGCTATGCGGCTCTTTGGCCGGAAGCCAAGGATTATCTTGCGGCCTTGCAGGCGGGCGCCAACAACGGCTTGCTCGACCTTTCGCTCCTGCAGACTGACAAGTACGAGGAAGTGCTGCGCCAGTCGGTGTCGAAGCTGTGGGCGGGCGAGGATCCGAAAGCGATCCTTGATGCGGCCGCTGGCGAATGGGATGCCATTACCGAGAAGATCGGCGTCGACAAGCAGAAGGCGGTTTACGCCGACTGGGCGTCGAAGTCGGGTGCCTATCCAAAAATGTAGTTTCGGCTATCATCATGGTCCTGCCCGGTAACCCGGGCAGGACTTCTCTTCTTACTCCAGTGGAATAAAGACCGTGGCCGCCTCTACCGCCCTTCGCGCCAATCTTGACCGGAATTTCCGATACTGGCTGCTGACGCCGGCCATCTTCCTGTTGCTGCTTGTGGGCCTGTTTCCGCTGTTTTACTCGCTGATTGTCAGCTTCATGCGCATCGACATGATGGACACGGACACGTCGTTTGCCGGGCTTTACAATTACGCCAACCTGTTCTCGGACAAGCGCCTGTGGGCGGCCCTTGGCCATACGCTGCTGATCACCGTCATAGCGCTTCCCATTGAACTGCTGCTCGGCCTGGCCATGGCCTATCTGTTTCTTGAGAAGATGCCGGGCCGCCAGATTTTCATATCATTGCTGGTGCTGCCCACCATCATTTCGCCGGTTGTGGCGGGCGCTACCTGGCGGCTGCTGTTTGATAACCGTTACGGGCCGATCAACCAGATGCTGGGATGGTTCGCGGGCCATCCGGTGACAGCACTTTGGACCATCAATCCGCAACTGGTTTATCCCGCCATCATTTTCTGTGAAATCTGGCAGTGGACGCCGTTCATGTTCCTGATCCTGCTTGCGGCCCTTTCCAATGTCGACAAATCCCAGACGGAAGCCGCCGCAATTGACGGGGCCGGATTCCTCCGCACCTTCCGGTGCATCGTTCTGCCCGCCATCTGGCCGGTGATGGCCATTGCCATCCTGATCCGCGGCCTCGACCTTGCGCGTATCTTCGACATTATCTGGGCCCTGACAGCAGGCGGGCCCGGCACCATGACGGAAACCATCTCGGTCTACACCTATGCGCAGGGCTTCAAGCAGTTCGAGACGAGCTACACGGCGGCAATCGCATTTCTTGTCATCGTCATCCTGACCGTGGTGGTGACCTGGGCCATAAGGCGGATGGGGCTAGCGAAATGAGTTCACTGCCGTTTCACCGCCGCAAAGATGTCCGCCTCGCCGTGCGCTATCTTCTGGCGTGCCTGCTGGTCGTCATCTTTGTTTTTCCGGTCTATTGGCTGTTCATCATTTCCTTCAAGACACCGGATGAGATCTTCGCCTTCCCGCCCATCTGGTATCCCAAAAGCATCCAGTTCTCCAATTACTTCGTATTGTTCAAGGATGGCGATGCCAAGACGGTGCTCAACAGTTTGATCCTGGCAAGTGTCTCAACGTTCTTTGCCATGATCTTCGGCACGATAGCGGCCTACAGCCTGGTGCGTTTCAAGACCGGTGGGGAAAATCTGGCCGTATGGATCATCTCGCAACGCATGATGCCGCCCGTGGCCATCGTGTTCCCCGTCTTCCTGCTCTATGTGTTTTTCGGCTGGGTGGATACCTTCTTCGGCCTCATCCTGCTCTACACCGCGTTCAACCTTCCTTACGTGATCTGGATGATGCGCGGCTATATCGAGGACATTCCGCTTGAACTGGAGGAGAGCGCGTTAGTTGATGGCTGCTCGCGCTGGGCGGTGCTGTGGAAAGTCGTGATGCCGATGGCGCGCTCGGGACTGTTTGCCACCGCCGTGTTCACGTTCGTGTTCGCCTGGAACGAGTTCCTCTTTGCCCTGGTGCTGACGCGCACGGAAGTCACCACCTATACGGTGCAGGTCACCCACTATTTTGGCGGGCAATCCAATTTCTGGGCTAAGATTGCCGCCATGTCGGTGCTCGGCACCATTCCCGTGTTCATCGCCGTCGCCACGATGCAGCGCTATCTCGTGCGCGGCATTTCGATGGGGGCAGTCAAGGGCTAGATCATGTCAGATTTGAAAATCACCGGACTTCATAAGTACTACGGCAGCTTCCATGCCGTGAAAGGCATCGACCTTGAAGTGCCGTCGGGGGAGTTCACGGTTTTGGTGGGGCCTTCGGGTTGCGGCAAATCCACCCTGCTGCGCACCATCGCCGGGCTTGAAGAGGCGAGCGAAGGCACGGTTGAAATCGGCAACAAGGATGTAACCTGGGCACGGCCCGGCGACCGTGACATCGCCATGGTTTTCCAGAACTACGCGCTCTACCCCTACATGAACGTGTTTGAGAACATTGCCTTCGGCCTGCGGGCGCGGAAGTTTCCCACCGCCGAAATCGACAAGCGGGTGGCCAATGCGGCCGAGATGCTGGGCATTGGGCCCTTGTTGAAACGCCTGCCGCGCGAGCTGTCCGGCGGACAGCGCCAGCGGGTCGCCATCGGGCGCGCCATTGTGCGTGATGCGCGCCTGTTTCTGTTCGACGAGCCCTTGAGCAACCTTGATGCACAATTGCGCGACGACATGCGCGTCGAAATCAAGCGCCTCCACCAGGAGCTTGGGCGCACCATGATCTATGTGACACACGACCAGATCGAGGCCATGACCCTGGCGGACCGCATCGTGCTGCTGCGCGATGGCCGCATCGAGCAGTTGGGTTCACCGCTCGACCTTTTCGAACGCCCGGCCAATCTTTTTGTTGCGAGTTTCCTTGGAAGCCCCAAGATGAATTTTATTCCGGCAACGCTCAGCGGAAATACCGCGACGCTTTCTGATGGAACAAAGCTGGCGCTTGTCGGCAAGCGCGAGGGAAAAGCCAAGCAAGCCGTCATTCTCGGCATCAGGCCGCAGCATATTGCCCTTTCCGGCAAGCGCGTTGCCATTGGCCATGCGCAGGTCAAGGTTACGGTGGAACTGGTGCAGCCCACGGGTTCGCGGGTTCAGGTCGCGTTTCCGCTTGGCGGCAAGAGCGTTGTCGCCGAGCTTGAGTCGCGCGACGTGAGCAAGCCCGGCGAGAAAATCAGCATTGATATTGATATGGCCCGCGCCATTGTCATTGATCCGCAAACCGAAAAAGTCATCTGAACCGGAGTAAAGCCATGGCCACGAAGAAGCCAAGCCGCGCAATCAAGCTTTTTGGCACGGATGCATCGGACGGCAAGCGCCGTGAACTGGCGGCGGGCCCCATCACTGCAATGTTTGACAATGGGGCGCTGCGCTACATCCGCTACCGCGGCGTGGAAGTTCTGCGCGGCATTGCCTATCTGCTGCGCGACAAGAACTGGGGCACCTATGGGCCGGCCATTGAGAACCTGAAGATCAAGCAGGGAAAGGCCGGTTTCTCCATCAGCTATGACGCCACCTGCCGGGATGCGGAGCAGTCCCTCAAATACCAGGCGAAGATCGAAGCGAGGGCAGATGGCACGCTGACATTTTACACGGTTGGGACGCCGCTCAGCGACTTTCTTACCAACCGTTCGGGCTTCGTGATCCTGCATCCGCTGGAAGGCGTGGTCGGAAAGCCAGTCGAGGTGGTGCATGTGGATGGGAAGCGCGAGAAGCGGAACTTTCCAAAAGTCATCAGCCCCGGACAGCCGATCTTTGAAATCCGCTCCCTCAAGCACACGGTGATGCCGGGCGTCACCGCCACGGTGCTGATGGAGGGCAACAAGTTCGAGATGGAGGACCACCGCAACTGGATGGATGCGTCCTACAAGACTTATGTGTGTTCACTGCTGGATCCGTGGCCCTATACCTTGAAGAAGGGCGAGGCTTTCACCCAGTCAGTGACGCTTACGATTGCGGGAAAGCCCACGGCAAAAACATCATCAAAAATGGGTGGTGCGGTTTCCGTGGCGCTTGGCAAGGCGAAAGGGCGGATGCCTTCGATTGGCGTTGGCATTCCGATGGCGGAAGCGCGGCATGCGGTGGACAAGGCCGATCTGATTACCGCTGCGAAACCGGGCCAGCTTGTTTTCCAGATTGACGGGCGCAAGAAAAACCAGACGGAAGCGGCAGCGGCGTTTCGCGCGCTGAAGGAACGCACCGGCATTCCGGCAACGCTGGAAATTGTTCTGCCGGCAAAGGCGCCTGCAACGGAAGAAGTTGACGCCATTGCAGGCGTGCTGCGGACCGCCGGGTTTAAGCCGGATGCGGTGGTGATCACGCAGATGCATGATCTCAAATCCTTCCAGCCCAATACGCCAAGGCCCTGGGGGCCGACCTATGAAGAGATGGCAGCAGCGGTGCGCAAGGCTTTTCCCGGCGTGGCGCTGGGCGGCGGCATGCTCTCCTATTTTACCGAATTGAACCGGAAGCCCGCGCCCAAGGGCGTGTTTGATTTCATCACCCATACGGCGTGCCCCATCGTTCATTCCGCCGATGATCTCTCAGTCATGGAAACCCTTGAATCCATGCCGTCAATCATTGCCTCGACGCGCGCCATGATCGGCGCTTCGCCCTATCACATGGGGCCAACCAGCATTCCCTGCCGCGATAACCCTTACGGGGCGCAGGAAGCGGCCAATCCCAACAATGGCCGTGTCTGCCTGTCCGACATGGATCCGCGGCAGCGCGGCCTGTTTGCGGCGGCGTGGAATCTCGGCCTTGTGGCCGCGGCGGCGAAAGGCCGGCTTGATGCGGTTTCGCTTGGGGCGGTGACCGGGCCTCAGGGCCTCATCTACCGCAAGGCCAGTTACACACAGCCGGGCTTTGATGGCGGAGATGCGGCAGTCTATCCGGTCTACCACATCCTTGCGGGACTGAGGCCCGCCAGCGGGGCAAAGCATATTGAAACAGAAAGCGGCGCTCCGGGAAAAATCGCATCGCTTGCCTATGAAACAAAGGCTGGAGTGGTGCTGTGGCTTGCCAACCTGACTGGCGAAAAGCAAACGGCCAAGGTGAGCGGCTTCAAAGGTGCGGCGCAGCTTCACGTTCTCGATGAAAAGACGTTCGATACGCTCGTCAAGCGTCCGGATTATCTTGCGAAGGCTGGAACGAAAGTGAAGAAAGTTTCCAGCCTTGATCTCGGCCCCTATGCGGTTATCCGCGTCTCGGCAGCATAAGACTGTGCTGCTGGGTTGCATTGCTGACGACTTCACGGGCGCCACGGACCTGGCGAACACGCTGAGCCGCCATGGCATGCGCACAGTGCAGATCATCGGTGAACCCACGGGCCTCCCGCCCGACGCGGATGCCATTGTCATTGCGCTCAAGTCACGGACCATTCCAGCGAGTGACGCGGTGGCGCAATCGCTTGCCACCTGCCGTTGGCTGAAACAGCATGGAGCGCGGCAGATCTACTTCAAATACTGCTCAACCTTTGACTCGACCGATGCGGGCAATATTGGTCCGGTTGCGGATGCGCTCCTCGATGAGCTTAGCGCTTCCTTCACCATTGCCTGCCCGGCATTTCCGGAAAATGGCCGGACGATTTACATGGGGCATCTCTTTGTAGGCCAGGTACTGCTTTCGGACTCGAGCATGCGGCATCATCCCCTTACGCCGATGCATGACTCTAATCTGGTAAATGTGCTGGCGCGGCAAACGCCGCACAAGACGGGGCTTGTGGCCCATGCGGCGGTGAAGCAGGGGGCTCGCGCCATTGCGGCGGCTTTCTCCGATCTGCAATCGCGCGGCATCCGCCATGCCATCGTGGATGCGATCGAGGATATCGACCTTCATCATCTCGGAGAGGCCGTGGCAAATCTTGCGCTTGTCACGGGTGGATCGGGCGCAGCCATCGGCCTGCCTGAGAATTTCCGGAAATCTGGACTTTTGTCCAAGCGTGAGAGCGTCAAGCCGTTGGCGCCGGTTGGCGGCGGCGGGGTGGTGCTTTCGGGAAGCAGCTCGTCGGCAACGCTCGCGCAGGTGGCGGCCATGAGTGCCAAACATCCGGCCCGTGCCATCGATGTGGCGGAGCTCTTCGCCAACAAGGACAGGCTGGTTGCCGATATTCTGAACTGGGCCGTGCCGAAGCTGAAATCTGCACCGGTATTGATTTATGCCAGCGCGCCGCCCGGAAAAGTTTCGGAAATGCAGGCGCGCTTCGGGCGCGAGCAGGCGGGCGCCATGATTGAGGATGCGATTGCGGCCATCGCCACAGGCCTAGCCAAGGCCGGGGTGCGGCGCTTTGTGGTGGCGGGTGGAGAAACATCAGGTGCGGTTGTCTCCGCCCTCGGCGTCAAGGCGCTGGAAATCGGGCCGCAGATTTCGCCCGGCGTTCCGGCTACGCTCTCGTATGGCGAGCCCCGCTATGCGCTGGCGTTGAAGTCGGGAAACTTCGGCGGGCCTGATTTTTTCAGCGAAGCCCTGGAGGCATTGAAATGAAGGAGTCCGAGGCGCGCGAGCTTGTTGTTGAGATGGCGCGCTCCATGTTCGAGCGGCGGCTGACCTTCGGCAGCTCGGGCAACATCAGCGTGAAAGTTGATGGTGGGTGGCTGATGACGCCGACCGGATCATCACTGGGGCGGCTTGATCCGGCATGCCTGTCCAAGCTTGATGAAGCGGGGACATTGATATCCGGGGATGCACCAACCAAGGAAAGCTTCCTGCATCTCGCCATGTACAGGGAGCGGGCCGGTGCCGGGGCCGTGGTGCATTTACATTCCACCCATTCGGTTGCCGTGTCCTGTCTCGAAGGCATCAACCATGACGATGTATTGCCGCCGATCACCGCTTATTATGTGATGCGGGTGGGTAAGCTGCCGCTCATTCCCTATTTTGCGCCGGGTGACAAAACCCTGGGCGAAGCGGTTGGGCAATATGCGGCAAAGCATGCGGCGGTGCTTCTGGCCAATCACGGGCCGGTGGTTTCAGGCTCATCGCTTTCCGCCGCCGTCGATTCCATCGAAGAGCTTGAGGAAACGGCGCGGCTTTACCTGCTGCTTCACGGGCGGCCGACGCGGTACCTGAATCCTGCACAAGTGGCGGACCTGAAGCGGCGGTTTCCCTGAGGAGTGATATAATCGTGACAACACAGAATGCATTAGCAGCTGGTGTCATCGGCCTGGGGTCCATGGGGCTCGGCATGGCGCAATCCATGGTGAAGCGCAGGATCAAGGTTGCGGGCTTTGATATCAATGCAGCCGCCGTCGCGAAGCTGGTTGAAGCGGGAGGTGGTGGTGCTGCAAGCTTGGCCGAAGTTGCCAAGAATGCGGACGTGCTGCTCGTTGTGGTGGTGAACGCCGCGCAGACCGATGCGGTGCTGTTCGGTGAAAAAGGCGCTGCCGCGGCGATGAAGAAAGGCAGCGTGATCATCTCCTCCGCCACCATGGCGCCGGATGATGCGCGCCGGCTTGCGGCCAAGGCCGAAGCGCTTGGCCTTCTGTATCTCGATGCGCCGATCAGCGGCGGTGCGGCCAAGGCAGCCATCGGCCAGTTGACGGTGATGGCGTCCGGGAGCCCCGAAACTTTCAAACGGGCGCGGCCGGTGCTCGATGCGATTGCCGCCACGGTCTACGAGCTTGGCGATGCGGCGGGCATCGGCGCTTCGTTCAAGATGGTGAACCAGCTTTTAGCGGGCGTCCACATCGCCGCGGCCTGTGAAGCGGTGACCTTTGCCAAGAAGCTCGGGCTTGACCTGCCGACGGTCTACAAGGTGATTACCGCTTCGGCAGGAAATTCCTGGATGTTCGAGAACCGCGTGCCGCATATCCTTGACGGGGACTATGCGCCGCGCAGTGCAGTAGAGATATTTACGAAGGACCTTGGCATTGTGAGTGACATGGGGCGGCGCGAAAAATTCCCGCTGCAGATCGCCGCAACGGCCCTGCAGATGTTCCTGATGACAGCGGCGGCTGGAATGGAGCGTGATGATGACGCCTCGGTGGCGCGGATGATTGCCGAAATGACCGGCCTCGAATTGCCCAAGGCTTCGGCCTAGCGCAGCGGGCCGAGGATAGGCTCAAGCAGTCTGAAGCAGGCTTCGCGGGCGGCTTTCGCCGAAAGCAGCTTTGGTTCGATGAACCATTCCACGCCTAGCCCATCCACCAGCGAGACAAGCATCATGGCCACAAAGCCCGCATCAATTGTCAGGCCGCGGGCGTTTGCAACATCCAGAAGGGCGCGCTCGATGTCGGCGCGGTAGCGGGCATATTGCTTGCGATGCACCTTGAGGAGAGCCGGGTTATTGGCGATCTCGCCCCAGAGCGCCAGCCAGATGTTGAGGCTTTCCCGGTTAAAGAACTCGCGGGAGAACATGGCGTCGATGATGCCGACGAGCCGCGCCTCGGGTGTTGTGGAAACGCCGGACTCCTCGATGACCGAGAGAACCTTGCCATACATGGTGTCATAAACGGCGGCGAGCAGGCCATCGATGGATTTGAAATGATGGGTGATGAGGCCGCGCGAAACCCTGGCCTCGGCGCAGATGCGATCGATGGTAAAGCCCAGGATTCCGTCTTTGGCCAGACAGGCGATGCCTGCTTCGACTAGCATCTCGCGGCGAACCTCGGCGGACTGGCGGGCGAATTTGGGCTGGTCCGATGTCTTCTTTTTTGTCTTGGGCATGGTTGAGTGGGCGACGCTATACAGTATAACGCCGCCCCACGAGTCAAATTTTCTTGAACATGGTGGGATTGGGAAAGCCGTCCGACAAGATGACGGGCTGCAGGTTGTCGTCATGAAGGGCGACAAAGGGCTCAAAGCAGATAAAGACGAAGCCGCCAGAATCCTCCATGAGGTCTTCCATCCGGTTGAACATTGTCCGGCGCTTGGCATCATCCTGTTCGACAACGGACTGCTGATAAAGATCCTCGTATTCCTTGCTGTCGAAGAACGACCAGTTGTAGGCGCCGATCTGGTCGGGCCGGAACCAGACGAGATTTTCGGTCGGGTCAATGCCGCCTGCATAGCTCATCAGCACCAGTTCCAACGTCTTGTAAGCTTCACCCTTAGCTTTATCACCGAGGGCCCAATAGGCGGCTTCCTCGGTGGGCTGGATTTCAACCGTGATCCCGGCCTCGCCCAAGCTTGCCTGAATGATCTGGGCAATGGACTGGGAGGTTGAATCGGTGAGGGCCACGAGCTTGAGGCTGAGGCCGTTCACGCCGGCTTCGGCAAGCAGGGCCTTTGCCTTTTCCACGTCGCGCGTGGCGATCTTGTTTTTCTCACGGGCGAAGCTCGTGCCGGGCTGCACCACGCCGGCGGAACGGGCCGTCAGGCCGTCATAGGCGCCCTGGAGCACAGAGTTGCTGTCATAGGCATACTGGATGGCCTGGCGCACACGGATGTCCGCGAGCAGCGGACTGTTCATGTTGACCGTGAGCCAGACATAACGTGTGGACTGCCCCTCGATAAGTGTGGCGCCCTTGGGCATGTTGGCCTTGACCTGCTTGGCCGCGCTTACCGCGATCCTGGTGTAATCAAAGGCATCGGCCTCGTAAGCCAATTGGGCGGCCTGATCGTCGTTGACGATGTAAATCTCGATTGTCGAGAAATCGGATTTGGGGCCCGGCCAATCGGGATTGGCAGTGAGCGTCACCTTCTGGTTCTGCTCCCACTTGGAGAAGATGAAAGGTCCGCACTGGGCGGGAATTTCCGTGGTGTAACTGCCGCCCACTTTCTCGACCGCCGCCTTGCACACGATATGGCCGCCGTAATAGGGCAGGGTGATCACCAAGAACGGCTTGAAGGGCTGCTTCAGGTGAATGATGCCAGAGCGCGCGTCGACAACTTCTACGTGATCTAATTTCTCGAACTGGTAAGCCCAAGCGGAATCGCTTCCGGCAATGCGCTCATAGGAGAACTTCACATCCTCGGCGGTGACCGGGCCAAAGCCGTTGTTCCATTTCAGGCCTTCCATCAGGGTGAAGGCGATGGTTGTGGGCGAAGTCCATTCGATTTTTTCGGCGCCCCAATTATAGGTCTTGTTTCCATCGCGGGTATCGCCGAAGCGGATCAGCGAAATTTGCGTGCAGCGCGGGATGACGTCATCCAGGCCGCCGATGATGCCCTTGGGATCAAGCACCTGAAAATCCGCATCAATGCGCAGGCGCAGCGTATCGCCTTCCGCCGACCAGGCCATGTTTGGCGCTGCCAGCAGGCCGGCCAGCGCACCGCCGCCCATTTTCAAAAGTTCCCGCCTGTCGGTTCTCCAGTGTATTGTCATGGTCTTCTCCCTTTCAGTTTTTTTAAGTTTAGGCAAAATGGCATCGTACGATTCGGTCTATTCCCATTTCCCGCAATTGCGGCGCTTCACTGCGGCAGCGATCCTGCGCAATTGAGCAGCGGGTGTGGAATTCACAGCCCCTGGGCCGGTTCAACACGCTTGGAATTTCGCCCTTGATGGCGAGGTCAGCGCGGCGCTTGCGCGGGTCCGGCTGCGGCTCGGAGGCAATCAGGCTTTTGGCATAGGGGTGCAGCGGCTGTTTGAACACTTCGCGGGTGGGGCCTACTTCAATAAGGCGGCCAAGATACATCACAGCGATGCGGTCCGAGACATGGCGCACCATGGCGAGATTGTGGGTGATGATCAGGTAGCTCAGGCCCATGACGGTCTTGAGTTCCGTCATCAGGTTCAGGATTTCACCCTGCACGGATACGTCAAGGCCGGCGGTGGGTTCATCGGCGATGACCAGTTTGGGATGAAGGGCAAGCGCGCGGGCCACGCCAACGCGGCGGGCCTGGCCGCCGGACAATTCGTGGGGGTAACGGTTGGTTATGTCCTTGCTCAGGCCCACGCGCGAGAGGAGCTCTTCGGCTTTCGCCTTGCGGTCCTGCATGGCCACGCCATGAATGATGAAGGGTTCGGTGAGAAGGGCGCCAACGCTCATGCGGGGGCTCAATGACGCCACCGGATCCTGGAACATCATGGCCGAGGACCTTCGCATGTTGGTGAAGGATTGCTTGCTGCGCAGTTCCGCGCCGTTGAAGGTGATGGTGCCGGCGCTGATGGGTGACAGGCCCAGAATGGCGCGGGCCAGCGTGGTTTTGCCGGAGCCCGACTCGCCAACCAAGCCCAGGGTCTCACCGGATTTGAGCGAGAGCGAAATGCCATCGAGGATATCGATGTAGCGCTTGCGCCCGGGGATAAGTGCATCGAACAGCCCGCCTGCCATGGGAAAATTGACCGAGAGGCCGGCAATGTCCAGAAGCGCCTTCATGGCCGTGCCTCATGGCACAGGGCGTATTGAGTTTCGGAAATCCTGACCCAGGGCGGCGCCATTTCCTGGCAGCGGCCTGTCGCCATATCGCAGCGATCAGCAAAGCTGCAACCTTTCGGTGGATGCAGGAGATTGGGAACGCGGCCGCCGATTGTCGGCAATATGGGTGTGTGTTCCTCAAAGTGAGCTGGGTCGCAGGCGATCAAGGCGCGGGTGTAGGGATGTTTTGGTGCGTGGTAGATATCATCCACCAAGCCTTGTTCAACCACCTGGCCTGCATACATCACGTAAACGCGGTCACAGAGTTCGGCCACGACGCCCAGATGGTGGGTCACAACAATGATGGCGCCCTGGTAATCGGTGCGGAGTTCACGGAGCAGGTGAATGATCTGCGCTTCCATGGTGACGTCAAGGGCGGTGGTAGGTTCATCGGCCACCAGCACATTGGGGGTCATCAGAAGGGCAGCCGCAATCGAAGCGCGCTGGCGCATGCCGCCGGAAAGTTCATGGGGATAGCGCCTGAGGCAAAGTTCGGGATCAGGAATGCCGACGCGGGCCAGCAGTTCACCGGCGCGTTTGCGTTTCTCTGTGTTTGAGACGCCGTCGATGTGATGCTGGAAATCAACCAGTTGGTCACCCATGGTGATCACCGGATTGAATGTCGTCATGGGGTCCTGGAACACCATGGCTATTTCCGGCCCGCGCAGGTGGCGCTGGCTTTCCGTGTCCATGGTGAGAATGTCCGTGCCCTTATAATAAATGGCGCCAGAATTCACACGGGCATTGGGGGCCAGCAGATTTATGAGGGCGGCCACGAGGGTGGATTTGCCACAGCCGCTTTCGCCGACAATGCCGATCACCTCGCCGCCATGGGCTTCGAGATTTGCGGCGCGCAGGGCCTGTATCTGGCCAATACCCGCATCATAGCCGATGGACAGGTTTTCCACGCGGAGCAGGGCTTCACTCATCGCAGACCCCTGACCTGAAGTTTGGGATCAAGAGCATCGCGCAGGCCCTCGCCCAAAAAAGTGAAGCCAAGGGTGGCCAAAACCAATGGTACGCCCGCGGCGATCACGAGGGTTGGGGCGTAGCGCAACGAGGTATAGCCATCGTAGAGAATATTGCCCCAGGAGGGCGTGGGCGGACGCACTCCGAGATTGAGATAACTCAAACCCGCTTCCAGCATGATCACCACGGGAATATCCATGCTGAGAATAATGACAAGCGGGCCAACAACATTGGGCAGGAGATGGAGCAGAATGATGCGCGCGCTTGAAGCGCCGATGGACCGTTCGGCGACAACGAAATCACTGTTCTTGAGGGTGAGTGTCTGGGCACGGATGAGGCGGGCATAGCTTGGGATGGAAACGAGCACGATGACCAGAATGAGCGTGGCCGTGCCCGGCCCCAGCACGGTGATGACGGCAAGCGCAAAGAGGATCATGGGCAGGGAGCTCATGGAGTCAAAGAGCAAGACCAGGATGCCATCAAGCCAGCGTGGGCCGAAGCCCGCGATGAGGCCGAGGAGAAGGCCGAGGAGTCCGGCAAGTCCAGTCGCGGTAAGGGCAATCGAAAGGGCAGTGCGCGAGCCGTAGATGATGCGCGACAGGGTATCGCGGCCGAGGTGGTCGGTTCCCAGCCAATGGGACAGGTTGGGACTCTGGAATTTACTCATGACGCTGATCTTCAAGGGATCATAGGGCGAGATGATCGGCGCCAGGATGGCCATGAGAAGAAATATGACAACCAGTGTGAGGCCGAGAAGGCCCATGGGATCGCGGGCCAGCGACCGGACACTGCGCATGAGGCCTGTGGCGCTTTCAGCCCTTGAGGACATCGCGCACCCTCGGATCAAGCCTGGCAATGAGCAGGTCGGCCATTGTAACGACCATGAGATAGAAGGCGGTCATCACCAGCACCGTTCCCATGACCACGGGATAGTTGCGTTTCTGGACCGCGGCGGTGACCAGCGTTCCAATGCCGGGCCTTGTGAAAACAGATTCAACAAAAACGGCGCTGGACAGAATGCTGCCAAGCCCCACGGCGATGATCGAGATTGTCGGGATGATGGCGATGCGCAGCGCATATTTGAACACCACGCGGCGTTCCGGCAGGCCAAAGGCGCGGGCGGTGCGGATATGGTTGGCGCCCATGACTTCCAGCATGGAGGCGCGCACCATGCGGGCGAGATAGCCCACCCAACTGATGCCGACGGCAAAGGCCGGCATGAGCACGGCGCGGAACTGGCTCCAGAAATCCCCGGCCTCACCAGCGCCGATGGCGGGCAGCCATTGCAGCCAGACGGCAAAGATCAGCAGCGCGTAGATTGCCACCACGAAGGAGGGCACCGAGATCATGCTGACGGAGAGAATGCCGAGGATGCGGTCCATCAGCGTGCCGCGATAGACCACGGCGGCACAGCCAAGAGCAACGCCAAGGATCAGGGCCCAGGCCAGCGCCACAACGCCGAGCAGGAGCGTATTGGGGAGAACCTCGAGAATTTCCTCGAGAACCGAGCGCTTGGACCACACGTCGTAACCAAGGTCGCCGGTTACGGCATTGCGAAAGAAGCTGTAGATTTGCGAGAGAATGGGTTGGTCAAGGTCCATGCGTTCGATCAACTGGCGCTTCAGTTCCGGGGTGGCGCGGGGGCCGAGCGCGATGGAGGCGGGATCACCCGGCACCAGGAAGACCATGGCATACATCGCCAGCATGACCACAAACAGGATCAGCACTGCGAGGAGTATGCGCTTGATCGCGTAGTTCAGCACGGGCTCAACGGGCCTCCCAAATATGGGCGATGGTACTATACCATGTCACGTTTAATCCTCTCGCGCCATTTGCGCTGAAACTGGCTCACGCCGTTCTCTAGAATCTCAAGGTCCATCTCGATGATGAAGTTCTTTGCGTCGCAGGTCATGGTGCCGCGGCTGTGATGGGTGCTGGTGGTGTCTTTCCGCGCCAGCTCAACGCGGAAATCCGTGATGATTTTCGCCGAAAGCGGGTCGCCATCGATGATTTCATAGCGGGCGAGGCCTTCCGAGATGTGGGTTTGGCCGATATCGGGCATTTCCTTCTTCGATGTCCAGCGCGGGAAATCCACGGTCATCAAGCCGCTCAGCAAATCGCGGGTCACCTTACGGCGGAGCGTGGTTTCGCTTGGGTGATAAATGACCGGGGTTTCCGGTGCCTGGGCCGGCGGATCGAATTTCCGGAGTTTGGCGTCCTTGGGGCTTTTCGGGCGCACCGGTAACTCCAAAAAGCTTTTGCCTGCGGTGATGGTAAGTGTTGCAAGCTCGGGCGAGGGCCAGGCAATGGGCCAGTAGGTCGTTGAGACTGAAACGGCGATGCGGTGGCCCTTGGGAAAGGCATGGGCGATGTCGTCGAGATCGACGATGGCCTTGTAGGTTTTGCCTGGGGTCAAGGGTTTGGCGTGTTCATGGCTGTCGCGGTGGGTAAGGTTGAGCAGGCCGACGGTGACGCGGGTTGAACTTCCATCAGGGGCCACATCATTGAGGCGCACGCAGACCAGGGATTGAGGCTTGTCCGCGGAAAACTCGAGGTGGAGTTGCGGTGCGCCGAGAATCTCGAATGGCTTTGTCATTGGCTGGCTGGTGAAGACAAGCGATCCGCCATCATCCTCGCGCTGGTCGAGGGCCCATTCGGCATCCTCGCCATAGCGGCCAACTTCGCCGGCCCCGAGCCCAACCCAGAGGGGAGAGCGGATGCTGGTTTTTTTCGGCGCGGTTTTCTTGCGGGCGAGATGGCCGCCGAAGTTGAGATAGTGCTTTTCATGGACAATGCGCGGCGAGGGCCATTGGCTTTCGCCCACCCAGCGGCCGGGCCTTTCGCGGTAATTGGTTTTGGGCGGCACGGAGTCCTGCATCCACACCCGATACATCGGTTCCTTCATGATGCCGCTGTCGATATTTTTCAACCAATGGTCAAACCAGCGCACGGCTTCCTGCAGCCAGCCGATGGCCGGGGCCACGGTGGCGTCGAAGGGATAGGAATGGGCCCAGGGGCCAATGAGCCCAAGACGCGGGCCTTTGAGTTCCGCCAGCAGACGCGGGATGCTTTCAGAATAATTGTCGGCCCAGCCATTGACGGCATAGACCGGAATTTTGATTTTCGAAAAATCCTCGCTGACCGAGCCCTGCTTCCAATAGGCATCGCGGCGCTGGTGTTTCAGCCAAGTGAGAATCCACGGCTCATTGTGTGCTATACGGGCCTTCCACATGTCGCGCCATTTTTCACCGACGATGGCCGGATCAGGCGGCAGGTCGTTATGGGCGAACATGGTTGAGGACCAATCGAAATTGTCTTTCGAGATGCAGCCGCCAACCCAGTGAATGTCGGTGGCGTAGCGGTCATCGGTGGAGCCAACGGTGATAATTGTTCTTAGCGCGGGCGGCCGGCGCGCCGCAATCTGCAGGCCGTTGAACCCGCCCCAGGAAATGCCGATCATGGCCACCTGGCCATCGCACCAGCTTTGCTTGGCGAGCCAGGCGATGGCCTCGCAACCGTCGAGCTGTTCCTGAACCGTGTATTCGTCGTCGATCAGGCCTTCGCTGTCGCCGGTGCCGCGGATATCAAGGCGGACGCTGGCGTAGCCGTGGCCGGCGAAATACATGTGCAGGCCCTGGTCCCTGGTGCGGGTGCCGTCGCGCTTGCGGTAGGGAATGTATTCGAGGATAACCGGAACCGGCTTCTGCTCGCTGTCTTCGGGCAACCACATTTTGGCGGCAAGCCGGGTCCCGTCTTTCAGGGGAATGAAGAAGTTTTCCACGGTTTTAACGCTGCGCGGAAACTTCGTTACGATTTTCATTACCGGCAATCCCCATTCCTTATTGAACTACCATATAATAACGTATAGGCTTTTGGCAACATGCAAAGGAACCCGCGCTACGATATTCTGTTCGAACCGGTGCGGATTGGCCCGGTTGTGGCGCCGAACCGTTTCTACCAGACGCCCCATGCTACGGGCATGGGCTATATGAAGCCGCAAAGCTCGGCGGCGCTGCGCGGCGTCAAGGCCGAGGGCGGCTGGGGCGTGGTTTGCACGGAATATTGCTCGATCCATCCCAGTTCGGATGACAGCCCGCATGGCTTTGTGTCCCTGTGGGATGAAGAGGATGTGAAGGGGCTGGCGTTGACGGCGGATGCCATTCATGCCCATGGCAGTCTGGCCGCCGTTGAGCTCTGGCACGGCGGTACGCACAGCAGCAACCGCATGACACGGCTGCCGCTGATCGGGCCTTCATCGCGGCCGGGAAAATTCCATCTGCCGGCCACGGCGCGGGCCATGGACAGGCAGGACATCCGCGATTTCAGGGGCTGGCAGCGCGCGGCAGCGGTGCGGGCAAGGCAGGCTGGTTTTGACATCGTTTATGTCTATGCGGGCCATGATTACCTGCCGTTTCAGTTCCTGTCGCGACGGAGCAACGACCGCAGCGATGAATATGGCGGAGCGCTGGAGAACCGCGCGAGACTGCTCCGGGAAATGCTTGAGGACACGAAGGAGGCGGCGGGCGGAAGCTGCGCCGTGGCGCTGCGGCTTTCCGTCGATGAGTTGCATGGGCCGCATGGCATCACTTCGGAAGGCGAGGGGCGCGATGTGGTCGCCATGCTGGCGGAGCTTCCCGACCTCTGGGATGTGAATGTGTCGGGAAGCCTTGGCAATGATTCCAAGTCGTCACGCTTCAGCCCCGAAGGCTTTCAGGAATCCCATGTGGCTTTCGTCAAGGGCCTTACCAGCAAGCCGGTTGTGAGCGTGGGGCGCTTTACCTCGCCCGCCAGCATGGTGAGCCAGATCAAGCGCGGCATTCAGGATTTTGTCGGTGCAGCACGGCCATCGATTGCCGATCCTTTTCTGCCTGCCAAGATCAATGAAGGCCGGGAAGACGAAATCCGCGAATGCATTGGCTGCAACATGTGCCGGGCGGCTAATAACGAGGCGGTGCATTTGCGCTGCACGCAGAATCCAACCATGGGCGAGGAATGGCGGCGCGGCTGGCATCCCGTGCGCATTCCCGCCAAGCATCAAGAGCAAAATGTTCTGGTTGTCGGGGCAGGGCCTGCGGGACTTGAAGCGGCACTTGCCCTTGGGCAGCGCGGCTATGAAGTTACGTTGGCGGAAAAGAGCAAGTCATTGGGAGGCCGTTTGTTGAATGAGTCCGCGTTACCAGGTCTCAGCAATTGGATGCGGGTGCGGGATTACCGGGAGCATATGATTTCAAAATTGCCGAATGTGGAGGTGTTTCGCGGAAGCGTCATGGGGGCGCAGGATATTTTGGATTTTGGCGCTGACCATGTGGTTCTGGCCACCGGAAGCACTTGGCGGCGGGATGGCATTGGCGTGGTGCAGGAGGACGCGGCAGAGTTTCCCACGGCGCTTACGCCTGACGACATTTTCAGCGGTGCTCCTGTGAAAGGCCCGGTGGTTATTTTTGACGATGACAATTATTTTATGGGCGGGGCTCTGGCCGAAAAGCTGCGGCAGGCGGGCCACGAGGTTACGCTGGTGACGCCGATGGCCACCGCGTCATCATGGACGGCGCTGACCGACGAACAATTTTTCGTGCAGAAACGACTGTTGGAGCAGGGGATCAAGTTGGTTCTGCTGCATGGCTTGAAATCACACGCGCCGCATGAGGTCCGGCTAGTTTGCGTTTATACGGAGCGCGAAATGGTTGTGCCTTGCGAAACGCTGGTTCTGGTCACGGGCCGTGTTGCCGATGATGACCTCTTCATCGAACTTGGTGGGCGGCAATCGGTTACCCGCATTGGCGACTGCCTGGCGCCGTCTTCGATTGCCGATGCGGTGTATAGCGGCCATCGCTTTGCCCGCGAATTCGGCGATAACAACGCAGGCGCCGTGTTCCGGCGTGAACGTCCTATGGTTGGGAGCCCTGTCCATGACTGAGCCACGCGAACGCCGCAGGGCGGGCCGTCCCACACGGGAGGTGGGCGGCATCATCCAGAGCCCGTGGAAACAACTGTCGCGGCCTTATGCGCCGATTGAAATCCTGAGCGCCGACGACGTAGCTGCCATTCACAATGCGGCGCTTACCGTGCTTGAAGAAATCGGCATGCGGGTGCTGGAACCGCGGGCCCGGGCCTTCTACAAATCCGCCGGCGCCGCCATTGATGAAAGCGACATGCGGGTGCGTTTTGACCGCGCGATGATTACCGGGCTGCTGGCCAAGGCGCCCTCCGCCTTCACGCTGGCGGCGCGCAATCCTGCCCACAATCTTAAGGTCGGCGGCCGCGACTTCATCTTCTCTTCGGTTGGCGGCCCGGCTTATGTCATGGACCGTGACAAGGGCCGGCGGGCAGGCTCCTATGCGGAGATGTGCGATTACATCAAGCTGATCCAGTCGCTCAACATCATTCACCAGGAAGGTGGCGGGCCCTTCGAGGCGCTCGATCTTCCGGCTGAAACGCGCCATCTCGATCTGCACTATGCCGAGATCACGCTCACCGACAAGAATTGGCAGCCACAGGGTCTGGGCCGCGAACGTGCCATTGATGGGCTGGAAATGGCGGCCATTGCGCTGGGCAAAACCCGCGAACAGTTGATCGATACGCCGGTTCACACCTGTATCATCAATACGAATTCACCGCTGCAACTTGACGTGCCCATGGCGGAAGGGCTGATGACCTTTGCCGAGCATGGCCAGTGCAACGTGATCACGCCGTTCACCCTTGCGGGGGCCATGTCGCCGGTGACGATTGCCGGGGCGCTTACGCAGCAACACGCGGAAGCCATGGCGGGCATTGCGCTCTGCCAGATCATCCGCCCCGGGGTTCCGGTGATGTATGGTGGCTTCACCTCCAATGTGGACATGAAATCCGGCGCACCCGCTTTCGGTACGCCTGAATACACGCAAGCGGCGCAGGCTTCCGGCCAGCTTGCGCGGCATATCGGCGTGCCGTTCCGTTCCAGCAATGTGACGGCAGCCAATGATGTGGATGCCCAGGCGGCCTATGAAAGCGCCATGTCGCTGTGGGGCTGTCTCATGGGCGGGGCCAATCTTGTGCTGCATGCGGCGGGCTGGCTCGGCGGCGGCCTCACGGCTTCTTTCGAAAAGCTCATCGTCGATGCGGAAATGCTGCAGATGATGGCGGCCTATTTTGAACCCTTCGAGGTTTCCACCGCCACGCTTGCCCTGGACGCAATCCGCGAAGTCGGCCCGGCCGGGCATTTCTTCGGCACGGCGCACACCATCGAACGCTATGAACACGCCTTCTATGCGCCGCTGCTTTCGAACTGGGACAATCACGATACTTGGGTGGAAAAGGGCAAGGTGGATGCCTATTCCCGGGCCAACACCATCTGGAAAAAGATGCTTGCCGCCTATGAACAACCGGCGATTGACGCGGCAATTGACGATGCCCTCAAGGATTACATGGCCCGGCGAAAACGCGAATTGGCAGGAAAATCGCACTAATTCGTGCCTTGGCTTACTTTACAACCGTTCAATTTCATGAGAGCGTCACACTTGGAACGTAGATGAGGGGTCGGAGGATTATCATGCTGCGAATTATTGTTTGTTCGTTCCTTGCCATTTTTTTCTCAGTTGCCGCATCTGCGGCTGAACCCGTCCAAGTCAAGATCATGAGTTTCAATATCTGGTACGGCGGCGACCAGGTTAATTTCAACCGGATCATCGAGGCCATCAAGAAAGCTGATGCCGACATTGTCGGATTGCAGGAGCCCGATGGCAAAACACTGGAGATCGCGGCGCTTGCGGGCTACCCCTACGCCGATGTCCGCCGTCACATCATTTCCAGGTTTCCGCTTTTCGATTCCGGCGTGGGCGAGCGCACGGAAGAGGGCAATCCGCTTTATTCAATTGCAGGTGTTGATTCCAACACCGTGCATGCCTGGGCCCTGGTTGCTCCCGGCAAAGTGATTGCGGTTGCAAATACACACCTCACCAGCAACCCGTATGGCCCGGAACTTGTGCGTGATGGCAAGACGCTGGCCGAGGTTTTGCAGAATGAAACCGATACGCGGGTTCCCGAAGCACAGATCCTTGCCGATGGTTTGAGCGGCCTTGCAAAAGCCGGAACGCCGGTGTTCTTGACCGGTGACTTTAATTCGCCTTCGCATCTCGACTGGACCGAAGCCATGATGAAGGTGCGGCCAGCGATCAAATTTCCGGTGGAATGGCCTGCTTCCAAGCTTATGGCGGACAGCGGTTTTACCGACAGCTACCGCGCGGCCCATCCGGATCCGGTGAAGAATCCGGGGCTCACCTGGACACCGGGCTATCCCCACCCTTACGTGCGCGATACCGAAACCCATGACCGGATTGATTTTGTCTGGGCGGCGAATGCGCAGACCGTAAGCAGTGATATCGTTGGCGAAGCGGGCAATCCAGAAGTTTCAATCCCTCTTTCACCATGGCCATCGGACCACCGGGCGGTTGTTTCAACCTTTCGGGTAACGCCGGCTGATGCGCCGGCCCTCATCGCGGTTGAACCAAGGCCCGTCGTTTCCGGGCAGACCTTCATCGTCCGGGTCGAGTCCCCCGCCCATGCCAACTGGAGTGCCATCATAGTGCCGCGCGGCGGCGATCCCGCCAAGGACGCCATTACCGGCATCAAGGACATTGAACCGGGCGACAGGCCTTCGATCAAGCTTTCGACTATCGGATTTGAACCCGGCCGCTATGACGCCGTGATGATGGATGGCGAGGGCAAGGAACTGGCGCGGTCCCGGTTTTCCATTGTGTCCGCCGATGCCAAGGCAACGCTCAGCGTGACGCAGGCGGCGGTGAAGACCGGTGGCGATATTGCGGTGGCCTGGACGGGTGCGCCGGGCTTCCGGTTCGACTGGGTTGGCGTTTACCGGAAGAACGAGCCCAGCGTTTATAATTACCTGGGCTTTGTCTACACGGGGGCCAAGCACGAGGGCGAACTGACTTTTCCGGCGGCTGACCTCTACGAGGAATTGGCGCCGGGCGACTATGAAGTGAGGCTGATGCACGACGATCATTATGCCACTCTTGCGGTGGCGCCGTTCACGATCAGCCCGTGACAAATCATTTTTGGTATGTTTAGTCTAGAGTTCTGAATAGGGGTTCAGTGAGGGGAAATCGATGAAACAGCTTGTAAAAGCGCTAACTGCACTGGCGGGATTGGCGGTCGCAACCGGCCCAGCCATGGCTGCGGATGCTCCAGCAGCGGAAGCTCCGGTTTTTGATATAGGGGTCGAGATCACCGGGTCCACGGACTACATGGATACGGGTGTTACAAACTCGGACCATAATCCGTCAGGCGGCATCACCATTTCGCCGAGCTACGGCATCTTTTACGGCACGATTTACGCTGCCACAATCGATTACGGTTATCCCGAGCCCAAAATTGAAACCAAATTCGCGGTGGGGGCCACGCCGGTATTTGGCGACATTTCCGTGGATTTCAATCTGGCACGCCGGATCAAGTTTGATGATCCGTCAGCGGACCGCTGGCTTCCCTATGTAACTGGCACCTACACCTTCA